>JAJZOT010000365.1 GCA_021847855.1 Thermoplasmata archaeon
TGGAGTTTAAGTAAAGGCTGATCGTGAACGGCATGGTAACGGTGAAACTTGGTCCGAGCGCTATGTGCACTCCCGGGTAACTGATTACATTCCCGGTGCTTCCGAGTATGGTTCCAGGTTCCATAACGGAAGTTGGGCTGGAAAAATTCCACACGTTGTCCTCAAGCGAGAGGTTGTTTGTTCTGGTCGAATAAACCATCACATCCTGTGCCCAGAATGAATAGCTATCGTTTCCCATTATGGTGGCGTTTCCGAGAACTGCATTGAGCTGGACAGAAAGCGTATTTGGCGCATCGTTCAGGAGATAGAAATCACTCAGGTTATTGACTGTGAGGGTGCCCTTGAAGCTTGATGTATTGTAACTTTCGCCCGTCCCATTTACGACTCCGAAGTCACCAATGCCCATAGGAGCGGGTGCCGATGAGTAAAGCGGCGAGACATGTCCGTTGGTAATGCCCAAATGGGCATTTATGTTTGGTAGAAACAGGAATCTGCTCACCGTGCCAGAAGCGTTTGCAATGCCAGTTACTGTTGAAGCCAGATCCTTTACTTTAGAAATTGGCTGCGAGTTGTTGGTTCCGGCAGCAGTTACTGAAGACTGGGTGGTTACATTCTGCAATGACGTCTGTGATGAATCACTACTGCCATGAACCTGTGGAACATAAATGCCGGAGAGAATAGTGATTGAAACAATGACAATCACGCCTGCCATCAACAATCTGCTTCCGTGGAATTTCATAGGGGGCTAATGCAAATCTGCTCTTAAAAAGATTAGGTAACTCAGGGCAACGTGAAGGAGAACCGAATACAAGAGGCAAGAAAGCGCCCTATGGGAATTTCATGGTCTGTAACTTGCGTTCGCGAAAGAGTTTCTCCATCTCACTGCTCTCAGCAAGAGCAATAGTCTCATGGAAAGCTGAATTTTTCTCGTCCTCAGGAAATATGGGGTACGTTCTTATTATGGACTTTGCCTGGTTGAGACCAAGGTACTTCCTCGTGTAGTTAGAGGACGAATACTTGTATGTCGTTAAAAATTCACTGTTGGATCTTGACCTCATGTATTCCAGAGTCTTGTTGAAATAGATCCTCAGGTATTCCTGTTCTTCTGCGGTCAGGTCGTCAAAAACAATCTGTATGGGGTGTGTCCTGTATCGTTTTCCGGAAACCACGATTGCGTCTGCATTGAAATGCTCTCTTATATTATAGAGGCCACATCTTCCTTCCTTGCTACCGGAGTCGAGTGTTCTCAAAAAGAGCACGTTCCTCCTGATCATGGACATGGTATCTCTGTTTATCATATACTCGCGTATGGCATATCTCCGGTTGGAAAAACGGCTCACATCAACCACAGTTGTCTTGAATGCACCTGGACTGGCTAAAAGATCTCTTTCTGATAGATAAAACCTGAATTTGAGGTCATTCTTTGGTAGGCTGGAGATAAGGTCATCGAAAAAGAGGCCTGCACGATAATTATTTCTCCTTTCCAGCGTAATATTCGAGTGGGTGACTGATCCTGCCACCGTGGTGACGGGAATGGTAGACATTTGCTCGTTCCCTGAAGCCTTCGTGAAAAAGCATATCACAACATTTGTACCGGTGAACCGGAAAACTCTCTTCTCAATGACTGTTGCCTTTTCCAGCCTGTATTTCGAAAACAGCAGCTTTCGGATTTGGTTTGAGACGGAATTCCCGAAAAGGAAGTTCGAGGGTATTATGTACACCATTTTATCCAATCCCTTCTCGAAATCCCGCAGGAGCGCTATCTGGTAAAGATCCTGCAGTCTGGTTGCACTGCCGGTGAAATACCTGAGGTATTGCCTGACATCTGCGGTCTTTGCAATATAGCCCAAGTAAAGATAGGGAGGGTTTGTGATGTGGAATATCCTGAATTTTGTCTTCAGCTTCGGGAACGCCTGCAACCCATCATTTACTGAGATGTTCTTCTCCACTATATCAGGAGGAATCCCGTATCCGGACGCTTTCTCACGGGATTTCGTCACTGCATCCTCGCTTACATCAGAAAGAAAGAGGTGATCCTTGAAGAACTGGATGCGATGGTCTTCGTCAACATGCTCCAGCATTGGTAAAATGAGGTTGCCTTCACCGCAGAAGTTATCTGTCCAAGCATAGTCAAAAAGCCTGTCACTTATGTTCGGGTAAATATAATCCTCAAAGATATCGACTGGAGTGAGGTGACTCCCAAAATTCCTCCTTCTTGCCCTTTCCATTCCAGTATACGAGGCTTTGTGATCTTTGCGTTCCATTTCTTCGCTCTGCCATCGCATCAGGCCAAATAATTTTTAGCAGCCCCTTCACGTATCTTGCTTTCCTCGTTGAGGCACCTTTGCTTTGAGGATAAACTCTTTATCGCATTCAATATACTTGCCATTATGAAATACAATCAAACCCCTGACTTCTGGAACTCAATCCTGGCCAGGGCACTGATTGAAGGAAAGTTGACCGTCAGAAAGATCGACGACTTCGGAAATCGCGTTCCTGAACCTTCCTCGAGCGGACTTTTCAGAAGGTCGGTTGGAGAGCCTAAGGGTCAGACGGC
>JAJZOT010000043.1 GCA_021847855.1 Thermoplasmata archaeon
CAAGATAGATGCGAGATTCGTCCATGTCTCATCTTCTTAACTTCTGTTTCTGAATCTGCTTTTCCAACAAGGTCCGGCCTGTTCCTCTCAACGTCTTCTCCACTTACGTATCCACAATGGAGGTTAAGCTCTTTACAAAGATCATCAAGGATCTCTGAGGTGGAAAGAGAATGAAGTGAGTTTTCAATGAAATCACTGAGTGTTCTTCTCTTTTTTAACAGGGCCAACTTCGCGTTGTCTACTACTGCTTTTTCGACCGACACTGTTATCTTGGTTTTAACCATCCAGCCATATATACGGTAAGCCGCATTAAGTCTATCCGTTATACGTGGCTTCAGACCTGCGATCATCGTGTTGAGCCGCCTCCTCATTGAAGTGCTTCTGTATTCACAGTGGTCAGGCAATGGGTTATAAACGAACAACACCGGGCATAAGCAAGAACTTGCTCTGGAATACACCGGTTGGGATTTGCTGTGCAGCCTGTAAACATATCAATCCAGTTGGAGGGACCAATCATGCGGAAGGACACGGAAAGGAAGTCTGTCCTGTGAGCGCTTGTGAAGATACTGGAAGCGAATGAGGTTTTACCTGCGAGGGAACTGGAGGAATTGCTTGAATCGATCAGAGTCTAAGACTATTGTGACGCCATTTGTATACATTCACGGGTTCCGGAGATCGACTCGAGAACTACTATAGGGGATGATTTACTTTGAAATTACGGTAGGTTTAGCAACTATCTTTACAAAACCTTCGGAGAATTCAATCTTTTCAGTGGAATATCCATAGGACTTCAGGAAGCCCCGGAGCCCCTCTGCAGTGCATTTGGCGGCTTCGATGCTGTATCCTGCCCCCGAAATAACCATGGAAGTCACATCTCCCTGCATCTCGACCTCAAAGATATCCATTGGAAGTAGCGGGCTATATTCTGTTATTAAGTTTACCACATCCTTGAGGTTGTGTGAGTATTTCTTCAGAATGTCTCCTATAACCTGGCCTCTCTCGTACCATCGCTTAATCACTTCCTCTTCTGAGTTATTGAATGCTATTTTTATCAGGTTGTCGAGAAGGATTCCCGGAATGGGCACAGAATTAATCTCCTTCATTATCCCCAAAAGTTTTAAGGAACTGAGAATTTCGTCAGCTCTTACCCAGACCTTCTTTGTTTCAAGATAAATGACTGCAGCTTCACTCAGAAGCGAACTCACGGTTTTTCCGGATTTCTCAGATTCCTCATTGATACTCTTGAGCAACTCATTCTTCATACTGACATTTATTCTTGCCATTCTTTGTACACCTTGAACCGGTACATCAGGATACTCTATAGCGCCTTTATATAGTTTTGTCAGAAGTCCTATCCATTACCTTAATCCCTTTACATATACCTCATATGAGTAGAATTGTTCCACAGTGTGTTACTATACTCATCCTTACTCACTTAACTTATTATATTTCTCAACTGTCTGGCTTTCAAGGTATTTACCTATGTATGTCGTAGAAGTGAGCATAAATTTCCCGTATGGGAATCTTTTTATGCCATCGCACATGATTAATATGGGGGAGAAGTACTATGAATGAAAAGTTTTTTTATGCAATTATATCGGCGATTATTGTAGTTGGCGGAATTGGAATAGGAGCCATTTATTATCACTCCGTAAGCAGTGCCAGTTCAACGGCTTTGCCTCAACAGACCTCTCTTACACTGGTGGTTACATCGGAAAATTATTACAACAACACAACCGGCACTCAACCGGCATTTTACATTCTGGAACCTAATGGCAGTCTCGCCTCCGCTTCGAACATAAATCTTCCATCTCACAAACTGATTTCCATAACAATTGTGGATTATGATGGACAGGGTACTGAGGCCAACATATTTGCGGACACCACATCAAATATCACCAACTATGCCAATGTAACCGGAACTGTTGGGGGAGTTGAGTATTATTATAACAATACAAACATCAATTCGAGCCTTTCAAACAACGTTTCCAACAACATTACAGTTAGTGGGGGAATGTTGATTTCAAAGGTTCCATGGGTAGGTAACTCCACCGGAGGCTACGACTTGGCACACACATTCACCATACTGTCCAATGGGAAGGTTATTCTGAATCTGCCAAGCCCTGGAGATTCGATAATTCACGCAAATATCTACATTAACCAGACCGGTACGTATACATGGCAATGTTATGTTCCGTGTGGCAGTGCCACAAATGGATGGGGTGGTGCAATGGCTACGGCAGGCTGGATGGCTGGACAGGTAACGGTATCTTAAATTCAGGTGAATGTTAATGAGCTCGCCGGAAAAAGAGGATTTGTCCGTAAATCCTGAGAGAAGGACATTCCTCAAGTTCATGGGTACTATTGCCATTGGGGCCGCCGTTGTGGGAGGACTCCGGGGGATGGTTCAGACTGTTATCCCGCAGTCGACACCACTTGCCTCAGGCTTTCCGACCATGACGCTGGTGGATTCTTCCGGGAATCCCATTAAAACAACTGATTTACAGGTCAATTCCGCTTCAGTCGTTACCTTTGAATATCCACTCCAGGGAGAACCGAACTTCCTGCTCAGACTGGGCGACAGCAGCAACAAGGATGTAGAGGTTAAATCCATGACGGTAAAATCCCCGGCATCCGGAAAAACATTTCAATCCCCGCCTGGTGTTGGGCCGTATAAATCTGTGGTTGCATCGAGTGCAATCTGTCAGCACCTCGGTTGCGAACCACCGATCATACATTTCTACCCGCCAGGTTCTGGTTCATTTCCGGGAAAGATACACTGTAACTGCCACGGAAGCACTTTCGATCCGTATCAGGGTTTTGGTATCGTCACCGGACCTACACTGGAGCCGTTGCCTAATGCTGTCTTGAGTTATGATCCGTCCAGCGACACTTACAAAGTCGTAAACATGGTAGGACCAACGATATACGGTCACACCAACGACCTTAGCGGCGGCAACCCACTTCCTTCAACCACTCAGACGAAAATACAGAATACTGGGACTCCCACGTCTTAATAGGTGAAAAATATGTTGAAAAGCGGATCTAAAAAAGGTTCCATGATTGCGAAGATAATGAATGAACCACAGTTTCTGCCAAGAAAAGTTCCGGATTACATGAGAAAGAAAGGGGGTTCATCTTACTGGATAGGATCAATGGTCCTTACGGCATTCATGTACGAGGTGTTCACAGGGCTGATCATACTCTTCTATTATGACCCGGCGAGTGCCTATGCCAGCACAGAGAATTTTGTCAATAATGTTCCATTTGGATCATTGATACTCACCACGCACCTCTACGGTGCATATATTATGATTGTTTTAACCTACATTCACCTTCTCAGGAATTTCTTCGTTGGTGCATACAAGAATCCAAGGAAGAACCAGTGGATCACAGGAATCCTTCTTCTCCTGCTCACTCTCGCAGTAGGGTTTTTCGGTTACTCCATGAGCGGAGACGTTCTTGCAATTGATGCGACCGATGTTGGCAGAGGCATCGCAGCAGGCGCCCCTCTGATTGGCGTCTATCTTAGATCATTATTCTTCGGAAGCGGCACGGATCTGTCGCTATTTCACTGGATGCTTGGATGGCATATTGTGCTGGCAGTCGCCATAGGAATACTGTTTTCTTTTCACTTTTTCATGGCGGAATACAACACCGTTATGCCCGCAAGGAAAGATTCAGATTACAAGGCGCCGGCTATTGACATGGGGAACCCGGAATACAAACCATGGTTCCCGAACAACCTTCTGTATATGGCGGAACTCTCTCTCTTGATCATTTCAGCAATTATGCTGATCCCGTCCCTGCTTGGCATACTTCCCGGTGTACCTGCGTTATTTTCACCGTTTCCGCAGGTGGCAGCCACGAATCCCCTTGCGGCAAATGTTCCGCCTTACCCGCCGTGGTTCCTGCTTTTTGTTTACAAGGAGCTTGATTTCGAGATGGTTCAGGGAATCGGGCCATTCTGGGGAACAGTGGCATTTGTCGGTCCCCCTCTGATGTACCTCCTGGCTCTTCCGTATCTCGATGTCAGCAATTCATTGAAGCTGAGAGATAGACCCATAACTGTTTCAATGGGAATAATCGGGATAGTTTACCTGATAGGCTTGACAATATGGGGTGGACTCACACCTGGCGTGCCTATACCAACCTGGCAGGTTCTTGCGTTCTTCCTCGTGCCGGGAGTCCTGATAGTAGGTCTTGTCCTTCTCATTTCCCATCTCCTGGAAGAGGGGGCAATTAAGTTTACCAATCCGGAAAATCTCTACATTGCACTGACGATTCTTGGTCTGTCATCGTTTGGAGTTGGCATTCTAGCCATTGCCCTGATCACAAACTATCTCCTGATCTACGGGGTGCCGCTGATCCTTCTACTGATGGTGGTAGGCATATGTCTGGTGTATATCTTTGCGTTCATAAAGACCGGCGGTGCGATGTTCGGGAAAAAGGAGAGGGAAGACTATCTCAAGGGTAGCACATATACAGTGACAGCCTCTGGATTCACACTTTCAGCAATCGTTATATTCATCGAGATCTCCATTATTCCGCCTACTTCTGTTATGTCAAGTTCACTTTATGGAATAGGCCTCGGAATTCTGTTCCTGATTGCAGCAGCCTTGCTGAAAATATACAGGAGTGCGACATACGGGGAGTGAAGCCAGAAAGGACACTCCACACTTTTCCTTTTTTGAACCTGCCGCTGGATCACAAAATATTTCGGTCCCGTCCTGAAATCCAGAGAAGGTCCG
Source organism: Thermoplasmata archaeon (assembly GCA_021847855.1). The sequence goes on from JAJZOT010000043.1 coordinate 4,752, forward strand.
GAATTGTTTATTATCTTATTTCCTTTTCCAATATTATTGAGGCTGAGTAATGAATGTTGAATGGTGAGAAATCCCCTGATATGGGTAAAGAAGAGAAACAATCTGCCTCCTTACACAGCATAGTATTGCCACAGAAATTAGAATTATCGCTCAGCGTTATCACTTCACTTTTTACAGTAATTTACTTCTTTCTCGGTTCAGCAGCAGGATTTATAATATTCAACAGTGACCTTGGAATCGAACGCTACGGAATAATTCTCGCCATAGCAGTGATTCCCATTATGGGTGCCATCGTACCTGAAAAACTTTCTCCTTTGAAGCTGTATCTGAAGTCGTTTGCAGCATTGAATTTCATTTTGCTGATGATACTCAGTTCAGGTAATCTGCCTATGCTCATACTGAGTTTTGCCCCTGCAGCCGCAGCAACAATATCCCTTGTATCCGGTGAAAGACACGTCAGGAGGAAAAACAGCAGGCTGGCAGTCTTTATCGGAGTTTTTCTTTTCATGTTATACATAGGCGAGTTTGTGACTATTGCCTCCGGTTCACTCTCCAACAATATAGTATTTATTCCCTCCCTGGACTTCTTCCTGACTTCTTCCTTCAGCAGAGGGTCATTCTTCCTTTATGCAGGGGTCATTGTTCTTTCTCCTCATTTAGCGGTTCTTTTCAGTCCTGAAGAATATGCGCTGTTTTTTGCAATATCTGTGCTTGTGTCGGAAAACTATTACCGGATAGTTTCAGTTATGGTAAGAGAAAGGGGGCTGAAAGGAAGACAACTCAGCAGCCTGGTTTACGGACTCACCGGTGCATTCAGTTGCCAGTGTGAGGGGCTGATTGCCTTATTGCCTGTCATGACTGCCCTTCTTCTATCATTTTTCCTGTTTCCGCTCATCCTGGAAAGCCTTGCTTTCCTGTATGCGACATTTTACCTTACAACAAAATTCTACATGGAGGGAAAACCCATTGTATTCCCCTGGATTCGCGGCAATGGAAACAGCGGGAAAATAATATTTCCTCTTGCAGTTTTATGCCTGTTTGCTCCACAATTCCTTGTTATAATCGGAGTTTATTATTCTCTTCAGCACAACCCTCTTTTCTTTCTTGGATCCACTATGCTTATGGTAGTGCCCGGTTACGTCTTCGGGATTACCATGGCAAAGATTCTTCCAGTGGCCTCAATCCCGTACCGTGCAGGAATAATTATGGCAGGCCTCGGTGTCGTGATCTCCTCCATATGGTATTTTCCATACCTCACAGGATATGCATACGCAAATCCTTCAATATTCGCGATCATGAACATTACAGTATTCACTGGGGGTGTTTTTTTCGGTTTATCATACAAAATTCTTGGAGAAACTGCAGGAAAGATACTAAATGAGTTCATTACCGTTATATTCAGTTTTATCCCTGTGATAGTGTATTATTATGCTGTGATAACCCAGAGACCATTGTGGAGTGAATTTTCCATAATCGGACAGATTGAGTTTTCCCTCCTCACCTGGGCAATTATGCTACCTTTGATGTGGCTGACAACGCATGTGAGCCTCAATACACTGGTAGCAAGAAGATCCGTTGCGGCGAGCAATCTGCATACTGAAACCGCGATAACCATGCCTTAGGGTAACGTACGATCAACGAATATTTTCGGCGATACCAGACCGGTACGGTCGGATCTGCTGCACCCAAACCGAAATTCCCTCCTTTATAAGAAATTGAACCCGGCAGGAGAAACATGACATGTTGGAATATGGCGTTTATCACGGGCAGGCTTGAACATTGTGCAGATTTGTTCTTTAGTGTGTTTGAATGCACATTTTTACACGCCTAACTTATTATATTTCTCGCCAGTGCGGTGAACAGATGGAATCTGTTATTCTGATAATGGAACTGACATTTTTAGCTTCTCTGATGATTCTCTTCTCCATATTCCTGATATTCAGGATCAAAAATGACAGATCAGGTACCTGGCTCAATTTTTCCCTATATCTGTCAGGCGGCATGGTTGCAATGTTCATTTTTCTTCCATATTATTTCTCCTCCCCAAATCTGTCGCTACTTGCAATAATACTTCTTGTCAACACCGCATACATGATAGTCGGGTTCTTCCTTATAATATACTTCAGCAGATTCAGGGAATCAGTTAAAATTCACAGAAAACCGGTCCTTGCTATATTTGCACTGTTAATGGGAATCAGCGAGGCGGCAATGGGACAGACGTTCAATTCAATCATCAGCGGCAGCCCGGGAAATATACTTCAGGGAACCACCAGTTACTGGTATCAGGCAGCCATGCTGGCTGAGATGCTGTTTGCACTGTTCTACTGCATGAAAAAAGAAAAATCGCCACTGAAAAACTATCTCATCGGAATGCTGACGGTGATGCTGATTCCGCCGCTTATGGATCTGAGCAGCGGATTTTACGTTACCTTTTCAACGTGGTATTCGGCCGTCACCATGATTGGTGCCACTGTTCTCATTTATGAAACACTATACAGATCAAGGGGATCGCTAACACAGAACCTTCCTTCAGCCGTTTGGGTGATGAGTATCTTCGCTTTAATGATGCTCGGGGAATTTCTATTCTTCCTTTATGGAGACTGGACTCTTTTCGAACTCTCCATGATTCTCGGGATGGCGCTTTTCATATACAAGGCAATGGACACTTCCCAGTCCGCCAAAATCATCTACACTTCTCGGGCGGGCTGGACTTTTACATTCCTGCTGGTAACCTTCGTGATGGAATGGCTCATGGGAGCTGTCCTGGATTTCAATACCGGCATTTTTTCCGGAGGAGTTCCCGGGTTCATATCTTCACTTCCATGGTATGCTCCCCTTACCTCCTATTACAGTCTGGGAGCAGTTGCTGACTTTATAGCTGTGGTGGGAATAGTTACCGGGTCTCCATGGTTCCTCATTATGATGGGTACTGAGATGGGTTCCCTTGTGATCTTCAAAATGATGAGCATGAAAAGCAGGGAGAATATTGCAAGATCCGCCATAATGCTCTTTTCATTTGCAGTATATGCCATTTACCTGCCCATATTTTCCCCGTTTTCCTCATATTTACGGTATATACCATACATGTGGAGCATGGGCATTGGAACGCTTGGGCCGGTCAGCCCCTCCTACCTCCTTGGAGGAATTGTCGGAACCTATGCGGTGTCGGCCGCTCTTTCATTCATGTTTGGAGGCAGACAGATCTGCTCAGTGACTTGTACGGCGCCGGTTATGTATCAGGGAACTTTTTATGATACCCTTAAAACTTATAACCGGACATCTCGAATGGGGAAAAAGACCCTGGGGTCGTCAGTCAAGCCATTGTTCATGCTCATTATAATGGGGGTCTGGGTCCTTCTTCTCATTTTAGCAATAGTATCTTACCTGAACAGTACGGGAATCATTGCCTTTACCATCCTTGATGTTGACGTTACGATGTTCCTATTCAGCTTCTTCTTCAATTTCCTGTGGTATGTGGTATTTATCTCCATCCCCTTCATGGGAACATATGCCTGCATTACCCAGGGATGGTGCGCCTGGGGTTCCTTCAACGAATTCTTCGGTCACCTCGGATTATTCAAGCTGAAAGTCAGTGATTCGTCTCTGTGCTCAACCTGCTCTACAAAGGAATGTGCAACCGCATGCCCTGTTGGGAATACAGAACTTCCCGGTAATTTCATAAGAAAAGGTGAATTCAAATCTTTCAAGTGCGTCGGTGTTGGAGACTGCATTGAGGCATGCCCTCATAACAACATCTTTACTTATGATGTTCGGGCCTGGGTGAAGGAGAAGATCAGAGGGAGCCAATATTGATCTTTTTTCGATTCCAGCTCTGATTCCTGTTGAATATAGTATAGAAATAAAAAACCATCCCGCAGATCATTGCTATGGCAAGGGGAGACCATACTGATGAGTAGGGGCCAGTAAGAAGAAATCCAAGTGCTATGCCGGAGGCCATTAGTGCGTAGACAAGAAACAGACCCGCGAGGAACCTGATCTCGTTAATGGCGAGAGTAGGAAGATTCTTCCATATCTCCTGAAATATGAGAACCATAAAAAATGTCATTGCGGCGATGGTAAGTATGGTTCCGGGTATTTCAAAAACAAGGTCTGGAAGCAGAGTTGGAGAAGAAAGCGACATGACTATTATGGAGGAGTAGGAGACTAACCGCAGTCCTTTACTTTCGAAAAGCAGAACTGAGAATATCATTTCTGCCGCCATTGGAGCAATGAACAGGTAATTATTGATCCCGTTGACAGCATATCCGGGGATGCTAACTATTCCACCGGAATATAGGGTGGCGTATCCGATTATATATAAGAGCAACGCCATGGATATCTCATTCCATACGAGAAGAACTGTTATCCATGCAGAAAAGTGACGGACCTTAAAATCACCGTTTGAGCGTGCTGCCTCGAATGCGAGGCAGATTATGGCAACGGACATTGAAAGCATGGATATACTGATGGCAATTATGGCGCTGAAGAACGTTTGAGGATTTACAAAATAATATGACAGAGAATCCAGCATTCCTCCCATCATGGATAATATGAGGATAATTACCGCCCATTCTTTCAAAAGAAGTTTTT
>JAJZOT010000366.1 GCA_021847855.1 Thermoplasmata archaeon
GGCAGTTATAACATCCTCTTTGGGGACCCGTTAGTGCTGCTTGGAATTGTAATCGTTTCGATTGCAATTGCCCTGGGCCTAAAACAGAAGCTGCAGTATGTGGGTGTGCTTGCATTCTTCTCCGGACTTGTAGCTATATACTATGGTGCAAATGCATATCTGCAGGGGTTGACAAGCGAGCCACTGGTAATGTTCGGAATGTACATCGCATTCGGTCTCACAGGTGTGTTCACGCTCCCGGCCACCATGATATATGATCTCTTCCCTTCCAGGAAGGGGGAACCATCGGCTGTTTGGACTCTTCTGCTTGTTATTTTCTGGATAGGATTGATAGTATCTTCTTTCCTGGCAGCATTCATAGCAACATCAGCAGTACCCCAGCACCTCATTAGCCCGCCATAATTTTTAATAAATTTTTTAAACCACCATTTTCTCCTTTTATTTACGAAATTAGTAGGAAACCTTGCAAATTATTGAAAAAGTGTTAAACCTACACACAAAATGAAGCAAAAAATATAACTAAAAGCTCCTAATCAAATGCTAGATATGCATGGATCGCGTCACGTGGAAAATCAGTGTTGCCGGTATGAATGACACCGGAAAAACATCATTGATCTCAAGAATTGTTTACGGCAGTGATGGATCCAGCGGGCCAGTCAAAGCTCTTTTCAGAAAAAGAGTGACACTTACCTACAAAAACAACAAACTAGTTGCAGATCTTCTCTTCCAGGAAATAAATAATGATACTGACGCAGAGAAGATGCTCCCGAGCTCCAATCTGATTATGGTGGTTGCAGACATCATGTCCAGGGTGGGCCTCGAATATGCCTCTGATATTATACCATACACGAAGAATTTTGAGAAGAAACCTCCAGTGGTTTTAGTGGGAACAAAGACAGATCTCAGATATGAGGCGGAACTCTGGACTGAGGACTTTGAAAAAGTCTCCAGAAAACTAGATGTGCCGTTTTTCCTCGTATCGTCAAGGACTGGAGACAAAGTGGCAGAAATGATGGACCAGATTCTGGGGCTCATGTTAGAGAGATTCTATGCTAAAAAACAAGTCTCCCAGTAAAGCAATCTGCCAGGACATTATCTTCCATGTCCAACAGGATAAGAGCCCGAGTTTTTTGCTAAACAAGTACAAACTAGGCAGGATACAGGCGGGGGTTATAATACTGAACCCGTTTGAATGCATGTACCTCTTTCTGAGGAAAAAAATTGCACCTGAAAACCCATCTTTGAACCATGCTGACAGAATCCTTCATAGACTTGGGATGACAGGCACAGTCCTCGACCTATTCATTGTGTACGATCTGCTGAAGAGCCGTGGTTTTTACGTAAAAGTGGAAAACCAGATGCTTTATTACCGCAGGACTCCAAGGTCTGATTTCAAGGGGCCAGTGAAGGTTATCCGTGAATCAGGGGGAATAAAATTCATGGAGCTTTTCGAAAATGGGAACTGCATTTATGCAGCACTTGATGATGACAACGATCTTACCATTTTCATTTCTGAAACGTGGGACCAGGCTGGAAAGGCAGAAGAAAATATCAATCTTAAAGCAGAAATGAAGGAGCTTGACAATCTGAGTGCTGTTGATGCAGATAGTGTTCCCAAATGGTTTGGTACACTGTTCGGAGATATCAAACTGCTGAACAGGGCTGAAGCGGGCTATCTTACTGCCATTCCATACGGTTCTCATGAGGAAATGCTCACCCAGAAAGTCTATGACGATCTCATAAAGAGGAATTTCATTGTCAAGACGGGCTTCAAGTATGGGGCGAACTTCAGGATTTATTCTGAAAACATAGAGGAACACGCTGATTTTCTTGTTCATGTAATTGGGGAGGATGAGCAGTGGTTCAAGATTAGCAGGGCCGTGAGGGTTGCACAGGGTGTGAGGAAAGAAATGCTATTTTCGGGATTCGTTGATGATTCCCCGAAATACATCAAATTGAGAAGGGTGAAAGACCCCTTCAGTGCAGAAAATTAAAGTTGTGCTTCGAAGTCTTCTATGGTCGGTGCGAAGTCAGCGTTGGTGGAGATTGAACCCCTGTTCTTCAATATCTCCCTTGCAAGGAGCCAGTAAATGACTGCCAGAGATCTCCTACCCTTATTGTTTGTGGGTATTACAAGATCCACATAGTCCGTCTTGTTATTTGCATCGCAGAGTGCGATAATTGGAATCCCGACCTTCTTGGCTTCCTTCATCACCTGGGTATCTGCTAGGGGGTCTGTCACGAGGATAACCTTGGCTTCCCTGTAACTTTCGAGCTGAGGGTTTGTGAGAGTTCCTGGTATGAATCTACCTACAATTGACTCTGATCCAACGACTTCAGAAAACTTAGAGACTGGCTTGAATGCGTATTGCCTCTGCGCAGCAACAAGTATTTCTGATGGCTTGAACCTGGCAAGCATCTTGCCTGCCACTATGAGCATTCTGTTTGTTTTCTTTATGTCAAGAATGTACAGACCGTCATTCCTGATTTTGAATATGTACTCCTGCATATCCTTGGACTTTACCTGTGTGCCAATGTGGACACCGGATTTCT
>JAJZOT010000367.1 GCA_021847855.1 Thermoplasmata archaeon
CTATTGTTGAACCATACCCACTAATGGATGTTGCCACTGACTTTGCCATTGCAATATTGTATCCTATTGAGCTTAGGGCTAGCTTGCCATTCGCAGTGTTGCTTAATGCGATTGGTAATGGATTTACCGTCACATATGTGACACCCCTCCCAGCAGTGATTATGATACCATCCTGCAAAGCATAAGTCTCCTGAATTGAGAATTGCGTGTTTCCTGATGCTTCAATTGACCCGATAATTTTAAAGGTTCGGTCAATAGTTATGTTGTTTATCACGAATGATGTTGTAACATTATAGAATCCAGCCTGAAAAACGAGTGAAGTATTAGTAATCTTGATAGGGCTTCCGCCATAATATGGTGTAAGAGTTACATCTCGTATGTCATTTAAGCTACCACTCAAGAAATTGGTGCATACTTTCTGTAAATAGTTAGAATAACCACCTGTAGTTGTAAATCCTAATCCGATTGCATTATTCGATCCACCAACATCACTCACTTGAATATCATAAATTCCCGGCTTGATCTTAAATCCTTTTGTTCCATTGAAGAATATCTGTGTCCATCCTGTTTGTGAGATCTTGTGTGAAAATACTGTGGAGTTCCCCGCAGCAGGTTTTAATGTGGAAGAATTCAATATCTCTATGTTTACAGTGTAATTCAGTGTATTTCCAGTGTAAGAAGCAGGTCCAATAGTGTAATTAAAGAAATATAAAGAAACAAAATTAATTATCTGTGGTTTAGAGACCTTAAATTGCTGTAAAGCAAAATTTGAAGTGTCCCAGGAGTATGGCAGGGAGCCAACTGGTAGGAAGTATGATATGTTTAAATCATTGGTGGCCCCTGCAGTAGTGTTTATGCTATAGAATCCGTTTGTGGGATCACTTAAATATAAGCCTACCTTTGATACATTGTAAGAATATATTCCACTTGGTAAAGATACTATAAAATTATTGGTACCTGTTGAACTAACGGTTTGCGTATTGAAATTTCCTGCGAACGTCATATTCCACTTTGACCCAGCAGGAAGATTCTTTTCAGTGATGTTTATTTTATATGTTGTAGAAGTTGCAGAATTTGGTGTATAACCTATTAGAAAATAATAAGGCGTTGAACTTTCTACAAGATTTTCTTTTTGCACAGTAAAATACGTAGTTCCTGCTTTGCAAGCAGATTTTATTGTTGCTGTATAATAAAACGAATTACCCACAGAAACGTCCAATGATGGATTCGTTATAGTTCCAATGAATTCGTTTGGGCCATATCCAAAGCCATATAGTGATTCCGGAGCCTTAAGATTTCCTAAATTAGTAAAAGTCATATATCGTGAAAATTTAAGGAAGCAATTAAAAGAATTAGAGTTGTTGTTATATCCAAATTCGGGATAGTTTTGATACAAAACCTCCCAAATGTTCAAATAGTAAGTTCCGTTCTGAAGCGTTACGCTTGCCGGTAAGGATATGTTTACTAATTCTGTATAATGACTACTTATATTACTTCCCCAGATTTTAGTTACCCCATTAGTTCCAGTAATGTTTCCACCCCACGGTGCACTTCCTATAGATGAATAAATGTAAGCAACTCCCTGAGAGGCTTGTTCATAATAAACCATATTTGGTTCTATAAGAAACTGATAATAATCGACAGGAGTATTTGCGGAATAAACAGAAAATTCCTGTGAAGAAAGATTGTAAAAACCATTACCATTTGTAGTATTGTTTAACCAATAATTGAGATATTGAATATCACAAATACCAGCTTGGGTTACAACTCCTATAAAATTTGACTGATTTACATTATTTACTTCACCGCTTCCACCTTCGGCGCCAGCTACAATACCATTTATTTTACCACCACTGAACGAGATTCCAATATTACTCCCTGACACATTGACTTTAACGGTACCTGAAGATGGATTAGGGTTATATCCCCCATCATTAGAAGAAATTGTATATGAATAAGTGCCTCTAGATAGGCTGTAAGTTATGTAGGAATCAATATTTCGATGAGTTGACCCGGCAGATTTCTCAGATCCACCGAGTGACACAGTCCAATAGTGACCACCGGGTAATCCACTTTCATAAAATATGACCGAATATGTAAATTGTGATGATGCGTAAACATTATTTCTTATATTGCCTGAAGTTGAATTGGCACATGCAGCCAATGTTACATTCTTAATAGGTACCGCATTTTCATAAGTTACATTTGCATTATATGATAAGGAAGCGTTGAAGTTTTTAGAATAGTACAGATTTGTACTTTGGGATGGTGAAAAAGGTGGAACTCCACCTATTCCAAGAGGCATGCTTTGAGAAATACTTGAACCCGGTGTCAGAGATGGAGATAGAATTTTAGAATCGAGAGAACTGAATGACTGCTGAGTCTGACTCTGGTAAGTTATGTCATTGTTCGTTCCAGTGCTTGGAACGTACCACAGTATAAATGAAGTTAAAAGGACGCTTGCAATAGCAAATAACAAAATTGCGCCTATGATCTCGCTTACAGCGTTATCTTCCTTTCTTACTTGCTTCATAAGAAGATTTATACAAC
>JAJZOT010000368.1 GCA_021847855.1 Thermoplasmata archaeon
AAATCCGAGAATTGGAAATGGCACAGGATTCAGCGGTTGAAGGATTGAAACCTGTAATCCTCAATCTTGGCAGGGAACAGTACATCCCCATACTGAACCTTCAGAGAAATCTGAACCATCTCAGGAACGAGAATCTGGTTGGTAATGTAATGATCTTTGTTGAGCATGAGGATGTCTACACCAGTGGAATTCACAGGAATCCCTCTGAAGTGCTCTCAGACAACATTGAACCGATTGAGGTTGAACGTGGAGGGGCACTCACCTACCATGGTCCGGGACAGCTTGTCGTCTATTTCATTTACAATCTCAAAGAGGCAGGAATCAATGTCAGGGATCTTATCAAAACTGTTCAGGGTGCCGTTTCAAGAACTCTTTCCAGATACGGTATACAGTCAGAGGGGCGGCTACACGGAGAAACTGGAGTCTGGGTAAGCGATCGGAAAATTTGTTCCATAGGCTTCGCATTAAAAGGTTTTACAACCCTTCACGGAATAGCCGTAAACGTAAACACAGACTTATCAAAATTCGATCTCATCATGCCATGTGGAATGAATTCTGCCGTGATGACCAGTGTTAATAATGAACTTCACAGAGAAATTGAAATAGAGAGCTTCCGTGATGTACTGATGGGAGAACTTCTTTCTGCCTTGAGAATAAATGATTATATTGGATTTAATTCCATGGAAAAATTTAGGGAGTTTTCAATGAGCAATCGTCTGGGCCTGTTCCCTGAGGAACTGTTGTAAATAATAGAAAGACCCTGTTCCTTTCCCGCTTATTCCGCTCCATTTCCATCCGACAAACGGCTGTGAACCGACTATTGCCCCCGTGGTAGCTCCTCTTGCCCTGTTCGCATAAATTACTCCTGCATCCACATTGTCAAAATAGTATTGTATTTCGGCCCTGTCTTCCGAGAAAATCCCTCCGGTGAGTCCATACTCAGATTTATTGATCTCATCCACGGCTTCCTTCAGGTTCTTCACTTTCAGCACTCCCAGTACAGGAAGGAACAGTTCGTTTTTGACAAGGTCGGAATCTTTTTGTACATCCGTTATCACCGTTGGCTCGACATAGAAACCGGGACGGTCAACGTGTTTTCCCCCAACAACCACCTTACCGTACTTATGGAATTCAGGAACAAGTGCCTTGAATTTTTCGAAAGCTTCTCTGTTCACTACAGGATTCAGGAAAGTATCCCTTTTTCTAGGATCGTCAGGATGCACATCTTTTGTTCTTTCGACCAATCCCCTGACAAAACTGTCATAAACGTTTTCCTCAACGTACACAAGGGAGGTTGCGCTGCATTTCTGTCCGGCAAAACCAAAACTGCCCCTGAAAACACCCTCAACAGCCTTCTTGATGTCAGCCTTGGCAGTCACAATAACTGCGTCTTTTCCACCCATCTCTGTTATCACAGGTTTAGGGCGTCTTTCCTGGGCTCTTCTGAAGATGTTCATTCCCACTTCTCGGGATCCAGTGAACACTATTCCTGATACCAGATCGCTTTCCACAATCTGTTTTCCCACAATACTGCCGGCTCCCGACAGAAACACCAGCACTTCCTTCGGTACTCCGCATTCGTGCATAATCCTGACAGTTAAATAGGAAGAAACTGGTATATCGCTGGAAGGCTTCAGGAGTACCGCATTGCCAACAGTCAGGGGACCAGCTACCATTCCTACAGTTATGGCATAGAAATTGAATGGAGGAATTACTGCAAAAACGCCATAAGGTTTCATAACGCTTATGCTTTCTTCATTGTCATAGCCCTTTCCAGTGAATCTAGCAAAACCCTGGTTTTCAATGTTATTCAGTGCATAGTATCTGAGAAAATCGATAGCCTCATCGACATCTGCCATGGCTTCAGTACGATTCTTCCCGTTTTCGTATGCCAGAAGGGCGGAAATGTTGAATTTCTCCTCGCTAAGTCTGTCAGCCACCTTCAGCATTACCATCGATCTGTGGGTGTACCCTTTTGCATACCAGGATCTGTATGACGAGCTAAGCGTTTGAAGTGCTTTCTTCACAGTGTCAGCAGAAGAAAGTTGAAATATTGCAAGCTCAGAACCATCGATGGGGCTTATGTCCTTTATTTTTTCTTTCTCAACAACATCATTTACAACAATATTCGGGTATTCTTTTCCCAGATACTTTTCCGCTTCTTTCAAGGCTTTTTCGTATAATTTGTGAAATTCTTCTTCCTTTCCGGCACTCTGCATCTTAACAAAAGTCATCTCGTTTTCGAATGGCATACCCAATAATTACTGCATAATAAATAAGAGTTAGTCAGAAAGCACTCAAGCCTCTGTCAACTGCAATGCACTGTCCGTTGATTCCAAGGGCCATTTCACTGGCAAGGAATGAGCTGGTCATCGCAACCTCTATGGGTTCTAACTCTGTCTTTTCGGAAAATTTCGTGACGTTAAATGGAAACGTCTTGTAATAAGTATCTTCTTTTCCAACACTTCCGGGAAGAATGCCGTTTACCCTGATATTGTATTTTCTCAGCATTTCAGCTCCTTTTCTGACAAGTTCCTCGATGCCGGAT
>JAJZOT010000369.1 GCA_021847855.1 Thermoplasmata archaeon
TGAACATTTAATAAAGTTATCTTCATTGAGTGGGGAATAGTGGTGATTCATTGCTGAACAAAGAGCCGGGAAATCTACCGGACAAGTATGTTTTGCCGGGCGACGAGATAGGAATTTCTGAGGAATATCTTCCAGGACGCAACGTTATTGACCTGGATGGAAAGTTATTCTCTCTTGCATATGGAAAGGTACAAAAGGACGACGTAAGGCTGGTCATGTCCGTAAGGACAGGCAAGGAGAAAATGAGGCCAAGAATGGGAGAACTCGTTTTTGGGCAGGTTGTCAAGGACGACAGGGGCTCTCAGACCGTCAGGGTGGGGGCATACGCCGACAGGGAAGGGCATCTGCACGAAATTGACTTTACAGGCATTATCAGACAGCCAAGAGGTCACGGGGAAGAACGCATGCCGCCAATCAAAGTTGGTGATTACGTCCGGGCAAAGATTATCAGGGAAGGGGATTTCCCTGAGCTGGGTGTACTCGCGCCTAACCTTGGTGTTATTATGGCCCTGTGTTCCAATTGCAGGACGCTTCTCGTGAAAAGCTCGTCTGGCCTGAAGTGCCCGAATTGCGATAACATGGAGCAGAGGAAGACTGCAAAGGATTACGGAATAGTGCTTCTCCCTAATGAGAAGGGTGAATGAAATGGAAGCTGGAAAACCTGCAGATTTTGAACGGATGAACAGGGAAATCACGCATATGCGTAAGGAGATAGATGACATGAAGGAAGTCATCAAGGGCCTGATACGAATTATAATGAGCAGGGAAGGAGATACGGAAGAAGAGGATTACAACTGAGGTACACCAATGCTGCCTAACAAAATGCTTGAGGAGAGCCTGAACAAGAAGGTATCGATACTGTTGAAGGACAACACAGTGCTGGAAGGTACACTGGCCGGATTTGACGATTACATGAACATGGTTGTCGAAGAGGTTGAGGAAACTGGAGAAAACACCTCAAGGAAGGTCGGCACAATAGTGATCAGGGGCAGTAACGTAGTAAGAATTTCACAGAAATAATGCGGAAATAGCTGAAATCCCTATTCCATCTGATCCAATTTTTCGATGAGTACAGGTTCAATCTTACTGTATGAGGCTAAGAGCTGATTCCTTGTATTGGAAATGGAATAATACGATGCAAATTGGATCAGTTCATCCCGATTCCTTTTGTGGTTTAATGCATCTAAAACTTTGTCGGCGATGTTGTCCTCCTCAGTAAAGTAGAATGATTTATCTTTCAGGAATTCCCTGAACACTGGGATGTCATTCACCAGGGTGTTTGTGCCGCAAGCCATCGCCTCGACGGGCGGCATCCCTATCCCCTCATCAACCGTATGGTAAACAAATAGGTCGGCTGCGGAGAGATATGCCCGCATTCTTTCAAATTCCAGATAGCCGAGTATGTGTATGTTCTTGAACCTGTCCGAGTATTCCTTTGCGTAGGAGTACTGCCTTGGCCAGACGTCTGTTCTCCCGATTATGTAAATATCCATATCGCTCCTGCCGGAAAGTTCCGGGAGCAGCTTATCCAGTCTTTTTCTTGGGTTATAATCCGTGACCAGGATCAGATGTATCTTACCGTCATCGGGAAACGGGTTGCCAGATATGCGATGGTAGAGCGTAGTATCTACGTTAAAATACACTACGTCGATGCGATCCGGATCAACACCGAACATCCTGATTATGTCATCCTTCACATGGTGGGAGACTGCAATAATCCTTTTTTTTTCGAGTGACCGCCTTATGATGTATTCAGCGTACTTCCTGTCCAGAGGCAGGCTGGGGTAGATATCCTGCAGCTTGTAACGGATGAGATCATGGATCGTCACCACGTTTGTTCTTCGCGCTACGACGTGCGGGGATGTGGAATGCACTATAACTCCGTGTGGTCGGGTAAGCATAGAACCAATTTCCTGGGAGATCCATCCTCCAATGGGCTTGCCAAAAATGACGGGCTGTACATATCTAATCGGAAATTCCTCCACATTCAGACCTGTTCCCTGAAGCACGTTTATCAGGCTCTTTGAATACCTGTATACTCCGGTTTTCTGCTTGGGAGATTCGTAAAGTATGGAGACTGTTTGCGAATTTTTCAATGTTTCAAGATGAACAACAGCTTTTTAACCTGTTCTGTTTATAATTTAGTTCAGGTGTATTTGATAGCTTTCAGGTGGGGGTTTCACCGTGCAGACTATGACCTTGCGATTCGACAAAATCCCTTAAACCCGTCTGGTATGCGCAAAATGAACATCTTCCATCAGGATCCAAATTGATTTCAAGCGTATGCATCATGTCTCTCATTACAATTGCTCTGCCGCACGACGGACAGTAAGTGTTCTGTTTCTCCGAACCGGGAACGTTTCCAATGTAAACATACCTGAAACCCTTTCTTCTTGCAGCATCATAATGATCATTCAGTGTAGATAAAGGGGTGCTTTGGAAATTCATCATCTTGTAATCCGGATGGAATCTCAGGAATGATATCGGGATGTCCCTGTCAGCGATAGCCATAATTCTTTCAAGCATAT
>JAJZOT010000370.1 GCA_021847855.1 Thermoplasmata archaeon
TCCAACATTAAAGCTCTTAATCGCCCTTATTGCATTTATGTTTTCAGCAAGATTTCCGGTTATTGCAGCAATTGTTCTCCGTGTTCTGAGATAATTTCTCTTTACACGCGGCTGAATTGAAAATGTGAATCCAATAAGAATAGGTATTACGATAAAGGAATACAATGCCAGTGTAGGAGCAAGATAGAGCATTATTGAGGCAGAAACTATAACAGTGGTAATACCTGATATCAATGATGGAACCTGGAAAGTCAGGAATTCACTCAGTGATTCCCCATCGTTGCTGATCCTGCTGATAAGATAACCTGTCTTAACCTTGCTGTAGAAGGATACAGGTACTTTCTGAAGGGATTGGAAAGCCTTGTCCCTCAAATTCTTGATAGTATGCTGGGAAAGATATGTGGATGTTATCGTCCTGACCCTGTTTGAGAAAAACTGTATTATGTATACAGTAAAGAATAGCAGGGCGTATGCTACTAAAAGTAACGTATTTTTGTCTATAATGGCATCCACCGCTAATCCCAGGGTCAATGGATAAATAGTACCGGTAACGGCAGTTATTATAATTGATGCAGCGAGACTTCTGGATTGCTTGCGCTGGCGGATCATCTCGCCTATCATCCTCTTGAATGAGGCGAATCCCTTTCCTCTTTTTATGATCTCTTCCTCGACATCCTCATAGGTCTTTGGCAGCGTTACCACCTCCAACCGGACTATCCTGAAAAAACCCGTTATCAAACTGCTGCTTTATGTCCTTGCTCTCCGTAATTTTACCATTTTCTACAACGAATACGCGGTCTGCAAACATCAATCCTGTGTCCCTCAATGAAATAATAATCACAGATGTGTTTCTCAGTTTATCCCTTATACTCTTAAATATGGCCAGTTCTGTTTCCGCGTCAACACTTGATGTTGCGTCATCAAAGATAAGGAGATCCGGCTTGGTGATTACTGCGCGGGCTATCGCAATCCGTTGCTTTTGGCCTCCTGACAGTGTGATTCCCCTCTCACCAACAATTGTGTCATACCTATCGGGCAGGCTTTCAATGAAGTCGTCAATGTGGGCTATCCTTGCAGCTTCAATCATCTCTTCCTCTGAGAATTTTCCATTTGCAAAACATATATTTTCCCTGATAGATCCAGAGAGAAGGTTGATTTCCTGAGGAACAATGCCTATCCTTTCCCTGATTTCCGGAAGTGTGAATTCATCTATCTTTACGCCGTCGTATGTAATGTTACCGGATTCTGGGGTATAGAATCTTGGCAGCATATTGATCAGTGTACTTTTTCCAGCGCCAGTTCCACCCGTGATGGCAACAAATTCTCCTCTGCCAATGGTCAGGCTTATATCATTGAGAATTACGTTTGCGCCTCTCGAAAATTTTAGTCCCTGAATTACAGCGGGAGGATTGACCGGATTGTCTGGATTCTCATCAAGCTTTTCCTCGTTTTCATTATCTATGACTGTATTTATTCTCTCCACGCCAGCTCTTGCGTTTTCAGAAAAGACAATTAATCTTCCCAGATTACTTACAGGAAAAGTCATCGTATTGAAAATATTTACCGCAGCAACCAGTGGACCGACCGATGCTGCTGTTATAAGAGAGGTGTAGCCCCCGTATAGGATAACGCCAGTGGCAGCAGCACTGATCAACAGCGGCATTAAATTGTTATATTTTCCCCTTAATCTGGCCACAATGTTGTATTCCGAAAAATATGCATCGGTTGTGGATGTGAATTTTTTAATCTCCCTATCCTCGCCCAGAAACCCCCTGACAACACGTTGACCTGTTATGTTTTCCTGAAGCCTTTCGTTCATTATGCCGTAATGATCCCTGATGCTTCTCCAGTGCCCCCTCTGTTTTCTTTGAAATGTTATACCAAGGTATATGAGGGCAGGAACTACTGCAAGAAATATAAGAGAATAGATGATATTTAAAGTGACTAGAAAGTAAAAAGCTATACCAATCAGGAATATTGTAGGAATAAGCTGAGACAGAAGGGCCATCACAAAATTCCTGGTCGCCTCAATATCCATTGTGGATCTTGAGAGTAAATTACCTGATGTTTCATTTTCAAAGAATGGAAATTTCTTGCTTAGAAGATGATGAAACATCTCCTTTCTTAAAGAATAGGCATATCGTTGCGAAAGAAACATCGAACCATAGTTGATGACGAACTGCGCCACAGCGCTGATTGCTGAAACGCCAATTATCAGAAGAGAAAAATATTCAACTTTTGCAAGTGAAAATTTTTGAACCGCTGTTACCGCATCTCCAAAAAATATTGGGACAAGTAATCTGAAGATAGCAGAAACTGCACCGATCGCGGATACAATAACAATGTATTTTCTTTCCTTCTTCAGATACTTTGCTGCAAAGGTGAGGGGCAGGAAGACAGAAAGAAATTTGTTTGCCTTAATCTTATGTTCCCCCTAAAAAAAGCGGGACGCAATTTCCAGCGTGTACAGGCTGATCGAATTTTGTTCATACAATTTTAAGATAAACACCATAATTGCCTGAATCTC
>JAJZOT010000044.1 GCA_021847855.1 Thermoplasmata archaeon
GCATGGTCTAGAGTATCCTTTACATCGTCGTAGGTTCCACCATTGTTTCGGATTGCCATGGCTACAGTATGCCTCAAAGTGTGTGGGGTTACCCTCCTGTGAAGTGCTGCCTTTCCCGCCTCAGTGATAATGTTCCATACCTGCGTCCGTGTGAGGTTTATGATCTGCTCTTCTGGCTGTATTTTGTTCTGGTTAATGTAGATTGAAAGTGCATAACCGAGTTCCATTGAAATCGGTTTGTTGCTCCATAAGTCTGATTTATGGACATATGCCGTGATGTACCTCCTTATGAAATTGATGTCCTTTGGCCTGATGCTCAACATATCGGATACCCTAAGGCCAGTTTCAAAAATAAGTTGGCACATGAGAATATTCCTGTCCCTCTGGGTTCCATTGTTCATTAAGTACGTCTGTAGAACTGTGAATTCATTTGGCGTAAGGTAGTTCTCTGTTTTAGACTTCTCAGATTTAGTACGGGTATGATCGGGAAGTTGAGGTACTCTCCTGGACTTCCTTGAAGGTCGTAACTTCATTTCTGAAATGGGAACGATCTCGCCTTCAATTTTTCCAATTTTACTTTTCATCCTACTGTTTAATATGAATAGGTTGTAATAAATTCTGCCCTCATTTTGCTTATAAATGGATTGGGTGTTTTGGGATCATCATTTAACAATTGTCTATGTATTGTAAAGCCAGAATAAAATTCATTCATTCAAATCTTGATCAATTTCTCAGTTTTCTTCTTGGCCTCCTTATCCTGCTCTTTTCCAATCCTTGTACCCTAAAGAATGAGGCAATTAGCTTAGCCAACAGTATGATCAGCAATGTGATGACAATCTCCAATGGGGATACGTCGGCAAAAACACTCAAAAATTTGTGAGGGAGCGTGGGGAATATGTTGAGGAATATTGAGTTGTAATAAACCAGCACTGATAAAGGGATAAGCACTATTCTCAACATAGCGGAGAAATTGGATAGAAGTAACGAACGGATGGAAAAACCACTGCGGTATATCTTTTCAATAGATTCCGACTTCTCAAATTCGAAGTCTATCCTGATGAGAGGCATTACTAGGGCCACGGCAGGCAAGACCGAATAACCGATCTGCATAAGCAAGAACTCAGTTGGGAAATACAAGACAAAATTCCCGCTATATTGGTACACCCATGTATATTGAGTAATTAGCTCCCCGAAGATGCCGGCAAACACCAACAGCAGGTCGTAATACTCTGCTATGACAGAAGCACCAACTACTCTCCAGGTTTTTCTATTTCGATATCTCTGTTCTATCTCTTTTTTCCAGAAGTCTATGAACTTCTGCCTTTGCGACTTTGAACGTGATCCGTTCTCCCGGTCATAGAAATTTACCTTCCTTCTATTTACGGCCCCATCAAAAGAAACACCCCATGATTTGGTCTCAATCTTAAATTTCAAGTTTTTAGCTCTTATAGAAGCTGAATTCTTTCGCGAAGAAGCTGCCAACTGAGTTTTCAACTCACCAACCGACTCAGTAGCGAACTTATTACTCTTGTAGTTGAGGGTATAAAACTCCTTGGTGTCTTCCAAGTTCCCCAGGTGGTTCCTTCTCAATACAAAGACCAAGTCTTCAAGGAGGTTAAGGTCGAGGAATCTCCAAGAAAAATTTGCAAAAGGGGGATCCATGTCAATTTGGTTCTACCATGCCTGAGTGACTCATAAAGATGGCTGTTTGCTTCAAACGAAAGTCTATTAAATTTCCTTTTTGTTCTATTTTTTTTAGCTCAAAAAATGAAATTGTTAAGTATAGAAAAATATTCAAAGTTAATTATTGTCATATTATCCTCCGTTTTGCTTTGCTGTTGGCTTTGCGAGTACGATTTCTTCGATCTCAAAGTCCTTCTTAGACAAGTCTCACACCTCCATCAAATTTGACGCTTGTAATTTATTAGAATATATCGTTCGAAATATTGAACATTAGTATTATATACATTTCACTATTAATTAAATGATGTTATATACAGACTCTGCAATAATGGTGTATCCACCAAATTCTTTACTATCTGAAAATTGGCTTGTGACTTCCCTAAAGAACAAAATGAGTTTTAAGGTAAGTGCACCAGTGCTGGGAGTTTTTCTGTATTGCAATATCCCTAGGGCCAAAGAGGATGTTTATTCATACTTTTATGAAAAATATAGGATAGATAGGGATTTAATCGATTTCTGTCTCACTAAACTCATCGATAAGAAGCTACTGCTAGAAGACAACTTAGATTCTGAACGAATAAAGGGATTGGCTTATGATCCTAACATATATTCGAGGTGGTATGAAGTGAATTGGATGGGGGCTTTACATTATCACCTTTCATCATATGATTATCAGTTTATTGAAGATTATGAAGCCAAAGCCCGGATGATGGACTTTAGTGAAATGGAGAAAGACGATAATAGATACAAAGTTTATGATACAGCGCCCGAGTTATTTGTCCCTAAGGTAATCGACATCAATAATGATCTTAAATCCCAGTACAAAGGAGGATGCATTAATAAGGACTTATTAGCAACTATTTTATCATTGGGTTATTCTCAGACTGGAAGCCTACACGTTTACTGGGATGGTGAACCATTATTACTACGTACTAGTCCGTCAGGCGGTTCTAGGCATCCAACAGAAACGTATGTTGTTGCCATAAATGTTGATGGGTTAGATCCAGGTTGGTACCATTTCTCAGTTCAAGATCGCTCTCTGAGAGAGGTAAAAAAAGGATGGACGGACACCAAATCATTGAAGGATTTGTTACCTACAACTTACACGAGGGCAAAGTTTCAAGTTGATCTTATTTTTGTGTATACTTCGATTTTTGAACGGAACATGTACAGGTATAGGGACCCACGTACATTTAGAACGATTCACATGGATGTAGGTCATCTCGTAGCCACAACGGAGGTAATACTTGAAGAAACTGGATTGGAATTTCTTGTACAATATTCGGCAAATGACAAAGGAATTGAGAATTTTCTGAATATAGATCCTCTCGTAGAAGGCTATATAGCTTCTATGTCGGTTGGACGCTGAGAGGATAAAAAGATGAAAGAAATTAATTCCACAACAGAATGGAAAATATGCAGTACCGTTGATACTGTTTTTTGGAAGGAGTACTTGATGATTTCTAACCCTCTCCTGAAAAAAAGATTCAAGATTAAAACAGATTCTTTTATAGAATATCTCATTTCAACCCATCAAGAGGGAATTGAGCAATTTGGGCATATTCAGGCTTACTTACAAGAAAAAGGCTTCCTAGACCCATCAGTTGGTGAATACGACGCTAATCAGATCAAGCATTGGATAGACCGAGGATGGTATGATTCTTTAATATACCTAATGTGGTCAAAAACACCGAATTTTATAGACGATAATGATAATGATGGGAGACTCAGGCGTAATCTGATTGAAAGTTATATCAAAGATGAAGGCCCTCCGAAAAGGGTTTTTACAAATGATTCCAAAGTCCGTATCTCTCTTCCCAATCCGAAAAAGGCTGAGCAAAGCAATCACTTTCAATCGGACATAAAAGGTACACTTTTTAACAGAAGAACCCAACGAATTTTCTCTGGAGATAAGATTACCGAGGAAATCTTATCTTATGTAATGTGGAATGGGTTAAAGAGGGTGAGATCTATCAGAAAACTTACTTACGAGGACCCGTTGGACTATTTCGGCAGTCATGGAACTGAATTTGATTTTATCCTGGTAATTTATGGTATTGAAGGGATAACTAAAGGTATTTATTTATACGACATCCTCCAAAACTCGCTAAGTCTTGTGAAAGAGGGGGATTTCAGGGAAGTTCTGGTTAAAGGATTATGGGATCATAAAGCACCAATGTCCGCTACTCACACAATACTGTTCGTATCAGATTTTGGGCAATATCAGTGGAGATACAGACATGAACGTGCTCTTAGAAATATATTTATTGAAGCTGGAAGAATTGCACAAAGATTGATCATAGAAGGAGAAAGGTTGGGGATTGGCTCTTTGCCGACCCCAGCGACTAGAGATACTTTGTTAGAGAATTTGTTAGACCTTGATAGGTCTAAACAATTTGTCGTTTATACGTTAACTATGGGTAAAAAAGTCACCCTAAAAGGTAATATGCCTAAAGGTAAGAATGAACTCGAGTGGGTCAGAGAAATCTAACATTTATATGAGGAGGTGGTTAATTTCGAAACTGACGTCAAGAATTATCTTGGAGTGGCTACAAGTATAGCACTTTCTAGGGTGTCTATCTCAATTTTTTATATTTCCATACTATGGATGACATTTATTCTTACTCACTCCACAATTTTGACGGGATTTGCAGACGGTTTGGTGACTATACCTCTTATCCTAAGTTTTGTGGTCGGAAATATTGTAGATAAGAGCGTAAATAAAAAAAGGGTAGCTATTGTAGCATCCATAGTCAGAGGGCTTTTCGTCGTTCCACTTGCAGTGTCTTATTATACATCAAATAAGGAATTCATAGTCATTTCAATAATGGTGCTCTCTTTTTCTGTGGGCCTTACCTCTGATTTCGTTAATTCTGTTCGGGCTATTTGGATTAAACGATTCTTGAAAGATAAAAATAAAGTTAAGAGGTATAGGGCTTATTCAAATATATTTTACAATATAGCTGAAGGAACAGGGTACGTCTTATCAGGAATACTGATAGTGGATGGGGTGAGCTTAACATTATTAACACTAATCTTCGCGTTTGAACTTACGACTATACCGATAATATTCATAAAAACAAAAGACGAATCTAATAAGTTTAGTGAAGTATACACTGCAAAACAGGACATGTCCTCTGTTTTCAGAAAGGTAAAAAAAACGCCGATTGTAATTGCACTGTTTGCAGAGGGATTCCTATTAAATTTTGTATATGGAACATTCGGAGTAATTTCAACATTTATGGTTATCAAATTTTTTGATTTATCTGCGCTCTATCTTTCCTTGATTTTTATAGTTATTACGATTGGAATTTCCTTTGGCTCCTTTTTAGAGAGAGGTGAAGGCACTGCAAGATTTGAAAGGGCCGGTATATCAATTTTTGTTATTGCATTGATGTTTCTTGCTATTAGATTCCTACAAAATTTTTTTCTTATATTATTACCCATTTTTATCATTGGCACTTCAATCGGCGTGGGCGAAATAGTCATATTCTCATCAATACAAAACAATGTGGAAGAAGAGATTACTGGTACTGTTCAAGGTGCTTTTAACAGTTTATCAACAGGAGTTACCTTCATATCTGGCCCAATTATAGGTGGGGTAATAAGTTTAGTTGGTTACCTCAATAGTTATTTCATATTATTTATTTCCACTGCTATTTTATCGAGCTTTTTGTTACTTTTCACGCGGGTGGTATGAGGTGTCTACCGTTGTTAAGAAACTAGTTGAAGAGGATGCGGAAGTTGTTCGAGAGGTAGCTACTGCCTCTTGGAATTTTACCTACAAGGGAATATATGATTATGAATATATTGAGCAATGGTTGAGAGATCACTACAGTATAGGAGGAATTAAAAAAGATATAAGAAGATCTCTAAATGATGAAGGGTTGCTTTTCCTAGGAGTTTTTGTAGATTCACTGTGTGTTGGTTTTATAGAGTGCAAATTTTCTCATGGCGAGGCTGACTTGTTGCGTTTGTATCTTAGGCCAGACAAGATGGGACAAGGTTATGGTAAAGCTCTGCTTCTGGATGCGGAAAACTTTTTAGTTAAACACAGTATCAAGAAATGTATTCTTGAAGTAAACCGCAAAAATACTCGGGCCATATCATTCTACAAGAATTTCGGATTCAGAATAACGGGAATCAACGGTGATGATTATTCAATGGTTAAAGAGTATCAGACGTGTTAGGATTTCAATTGATCAAAGTTTCATCCATAATTTGATTGATTGCAGCTTTGCGATAAGATAATATTATCCCCCTCAAATTTTTCTGATTTAGGACCGGCAGATCTTCGAGAATCTCTAACATAAAAAAGACCTAGGGCTAGTCTCCATTGTTGTCGTTGATATCAATAGCACGGATGTTCATGTTTGTATTGACCACACAGGAGGCCATAGGTGGCACCAGTTTCCGAAAGGACAAAGAGGTAGTCAAGTTGCTTGAAGGTAATGGAATCCGTTTCATCCACCCGGGGTGATTCGCTGGAATTACTTCTCGTCTTTGGTTCCCTATTTAAAATGTGAAAATGAGCTTGGACCCTACAAAAGCAAACGATTTAACCCTTTCAACATAGTAAATACATGGGTATAATCAGAGACGAAATTCTAGGATGGCTCCATGAAGATTTCTCGAAGAGCCTGAAAAATGAAGTGGACGTTGTGGTATTCACAAACGAGACAACAGAACACTGCGATACTGCTTTTGCAATTGCAAAGGAGCTTTCAGGGCTGAATGGGAAGATCCATTTCATCCAGTATGATGTGGACAAGAATCTGGAAGCTTCTGAAACGTACAGGGTTTCAAGGGCCCCTACAACAATCATAGCTAAACACGGGGAACAGGATGGTAGGATAAGGTTTACAGGCCTCCCTTCAGGGTATGAATTCACTTCCCTGGTTGAGATAATCAAGAACCTTTCAAGGAACGAGGCATCCCTGACCGCTTCCACCCTCCAGAGGGTTGCCGCGGTGTCTGTTCCCACTGAAATCCGCGTATTTGTGACACCAACCTGCCCCTATTCTCCAAGGATTGTTCAGGCAGCACACAAGTTCGCGATGATGAACCCCAATATCAGGACAGACATTATAGAGGCCCTTGAATTCCACGACCTTGCCAGTGAAGCGGGGGTCAATTCAGTTCCCCATGTTGCAATCAGCAATGGCAATGAATTTGAAGGGGCATTCCCGGAAGAAACCTTCGCATCATACGTGTCAGGAGACTGAAAAAACAGGGAGTGGTGTACGGGGAGATTCCGTACACACCACACGGGCTTGAAGGAGCGGGTAGCCCAGTTTAGGAAAGAGCGTGGAGTCATAAACATTGCCATAAAAGTGCATCTGCAGTAGCTTTTCCCTAACCTCAATTTGCAGGTGATATATCACTTGTCAAAACCATAACATGTAATACATATGAATAAGGGCAAGTTCAGCGAAAGGAACAGAAGATACGTTTTGAGGCGTTCCCAGCGACATCGCCCTATCTGCACCTGCGGAACTTACCTCAAGAATGCCTATGTCCAGGACAGGACAAAGGGGAAATTCCATTGGATTAAGGTTGGCTACTACTGTCCGGCCTGTCTGGATTTCTACAAGGAGATTCCGGAGCAAACAGTGGTGAATCTTCTGACTCCTGAAGCCCCGGATGACATTGGAAAGCTGAAGCATAATCTCGAAAAGTTGTTCAGCAAATGGGACTAACCAGAACAATTTGTGTTAGTGCCACATTTTCAGGAATAAATCGGTGTCCTTGAGGACAGGTCAAACATTTTTCCTTTCATTCCCCTCTAAAACAAGAACCACGACTGAAAATTTTTTCAGGACATTTGTCCCCGGTCCCCGGTGTTTGCATGCGATCAGGCGTAACGCCGCGTGCGTATAATAATTATATAGACAATAGCAAGGAACCCTGTCAAATCGTAAATAAATCAGGGGTTATTTTTCCCCTTGATTGCGGTACTGACACATTTCAGAGCCTATAATTCATCATAGTCATACTGTATGGGAGGATGGTAGACTCCGACATATTTCTTCATTGCTTCTGGTATCTCTATCCTCTCTCCGCATCTTGGACACCTTGCCTTATGCCAGGAGGGCTTCTTGTAATCCCAGACATACTGGCAGGTTGGGCAGTAGAGCTTCACTCCGAATTCCTTCTGAAGCACAACTTCAGCATCTGACCTTTTCTGGGATTGAGGCATTGGAGGCTGCTGGACGGGAGCTTCATCGTCCTCTCCCAAAATCTGGCCGCCGTTGGTCAGGCTCTTTTCCATCCTGTCAAGTTCCTCGACCGCCCTTGTTTCGCTCACATAAACGTCCCTGAGCCATACTTCCTTCCTTTCCTCATAGACCCTTGTGATGTGCCTGAAGGGGTGCTTAAAGAAGATGATGTTTTCCTCAATTATGATCTTCCTGTAGTTCTGGTGCCTGACAATCCTGAAACGCCTGTACCAGTTTCCATCCATGTTCCTGAATGCAGGAGGAATGACCCTGAAGACTTTCATCACGCCTTTGCGCTCCATCTCCTGGTCAGAATCCACCTTGGGGGTTGGTGATTCGAAGAGAACCGACATGAGTTTTCTTGTCTGACTGTCCAGGTATTCCATCTTGGGAGTCGTTATGATAACGATGATCCCAAAGATCCTAAATGACTGGGCCACCTTTGCAAGCAGCTTCACTCTCTTTTCATGCCAGTCCCTTGAGTTTGCATCCACCCCTGCATCATCGAAAATAATGACGGATCCTCTGGGCAGCCTCGAGGTGATTTTCTTTGCAAATTCCCTGACAGTGAAGACAATGTTGTCAGCAGTGAAATTCGGGTCGATTGCCTGGGCGAGGGTGATTGCAGAATAGGATTTCCCCGAACCCATTGCCCCCACAAATGCAATAATCAGCGGCCATCCGTTCTTGATTCTTGTTGCAACCCAATGCAGGAACCATATGACGTGAGTTTTCGCCGGAACCTCCACGTCCGGGGCTGACGCATCGGGATTGTAACCGCGATTAAAGCCGTTATCTGCTTCTATCATATGGAATCCTCTGGCCCAATTGTTTCATTCTGCCTTACGACCTTAGGTGGAGCCACCAGACCTTTCCTGTTAAGGAGCCCTGAAATTGCTGCAAGCCATTTCTGGCAGAAGTTGTATCTCGCTTCAAGATACTGTTCCTCGTCCCTCATTGCCATAATCTTCCTATCATCGGATACGAGCTCCGCGGTCATCTTGAAGTAAGGCGTGTCATACAGCTCTCCCAGCATATCATGGATGGTCTGAATGCTGCGGAGAAGATAGTTTACGTGAACCCTCGAGACTCTGCCATTGGAGGCTATGCCTGCAACCTTGTAGAATCTCCGGAGCGCCTTAGTCTCAATGTCCCACTTCTTCCTGTAAAGCATGGAGGAGATAGAACCAAACCACCTGTGGCTGAAATCATACCGGTTGGCCAGGTAATCCTCGTCACTGGCAAGTTCCATGAGTTGGAGGTCGTATTCCTCGAGTTCCTTGCACTCATTCTGATAGATCTCATCGAATTCATCATTCAGGAGGCCGTGCACTGTTGCAAG
>JAJZOT010000045.1 GCA_021847855.1 Thermoplasmata archaeon
AAAACTTTAATCGAATTATAATGACATCATCAAGCTTGTTAATGGAGCCACTGTCTGGACGCAACAGGAAAAAAACTGTTTTAAGGCTGTTTCTCAGTAGCAAAGATAACATCGTTTCTATACGAGGATGGATCTAATTATTCAAAATTTGAATCAAAATGCTATGATCCGGCTCTGCCTACATGGAATTTCCGGGATATTCCTGTTTTCAAGAGTTTCGAGATTATAACCAACATTCAGTTTCCGCAGAACCTCTCTTGATTGACAGCTTATCTCTTCATTTAAACTTTGAGAAGAGTAAAAGTGGCATGAATATCAGGTCGTATAGGGCAATTACTTCCCACGCATAGGGAAATCCATAGTAGTGAAAAACGTATGTAAAGAGATACGACGACGGAAAAGCTATTCCCATCTGTATGGAGTTAAGATAGCCAAGTGAAAGAGGAAGCTGCATTGGATCTACACCATCTAAGTCCGTAGGAACCACATACATAACGGAAAACAGGATAATCGCACTTATCCCGGTCAGCATGGGAATGAATACAAGTACATACATCGGGACAAATGGAATCAGGGCTACGAGTATTGCCACCAAAAACATTGACATTACTATATATCTCCGCCTTCTTCCTGACCTGTCGGTCAGCGTACCGCCTATGATGCCTCCCAGAGCTCCTACCAGCATGAAGAGGGATGAAATTATTCCGCTTGCTGTCGGGCTCAAGTTTCTACCAATTTCAAGATAAGGAACGAGAAATGATGAGGCAGTAAACCACGTTCCGTAAAATCCTCCAGTGGAAGCTCCCAGGAAGAAAAGGTTCCGGTTGTAAATTATTTTCTTGACGTGGGCAAGGTAAGCGAAAGGAATTGGATTACCTGCCTTGGGAATAACCAGCAAGTTTTCTACAGACATTACGAGACCTATGGTGCTGCCGATGATCAGTGCGTCCTGCCATCCAAATTTTAGAATTATTATGGGCCATAACAGTATCGCCAGACCGCCGCCGATATTGAATGATGCATTATACATACCCATTCCAAGTCCAACTTTTTTTTGATGTATAAGTGTCCTGACAATTGCAGCTCCAGAGGAAAAGAACATCGCTGAACCAATTCCAGAGACAAATCTGAATATCAGGAGTAATGAGAAACTTGTTGGGATGGCGGTGAAAAGATTGAAAAGTGAAAGCACTGCGATACCGATAATCGATGTTTTCTTGGCACCTATTCTTGCTGCAAGTATTCCAGAAGGGATCTGGAATGAAGCCAAGCCAAGTATGAAAAGGCTCTGTATCAGACCGTCCTGCGACCGACTCACTGAATAGAATTCGCCGATCAATATAATTGCAGGGGCGATGGTATACCAGTTAAGGGCATAAGCACCACGGGAAGAAAGAATAGAAAGTAATGGAATGAAACCCCTTTTATTTTGTACCTGCACCGACCCCCCATGCTAAAATACTTAATCAACAATTCTATATGATTTCCGGCTGAATGCAGGCACATATTGATCTTTCCCGTTGAAAAGCCAATCAAAAAAACAGTCTCATTTTGAGCAAACCATGTTCCTGGAGGAATTTTGATAAAAACATTAAAGTGTCCTTAATCAATTAGGGCGAACACACCAAGGTGAATATCAATGGCACAGTCAGTAAGTACTATGGTTGAGGGCGGCAAAGCGAATACTGGTCCACCGTTAGGACCGGCTCTTGGTCCGCTTGGTCTCAATCTTGGACAGATCGTCAAGGAAATAAATGAGAAAACCAAAGACTTTCAGGGTATGCAGGTTCCAGTTACAGTTACTATTATCGATGCAGCTACCAAGAAGTATGACATAAAGGTCGGGATTCCACCCACATCAGCACTCCTAAAGAAGGAGATTGGGATAGAAAGTGGAGCTGGAAAGAGAAAGGAAGCCGTAGCCGGCAACGCGACCCTGGAGCAAATCAAAAAAGTGGCGAGAATGAAAATAGACAGCATGTTAGCAAACGACCTCAGAGCTGCGGTTCTGGAGGTTCTTGGCTCATGCGTATCACTGGGAGTGACCGTTGAAGGCAAGGATCCTATGGAAGTCCAAAGCCTTATAAAGAAAGGGGAAATCGCAATTTAACTGTAGGAGAGGTTCAGCCTCGCATGCACTACAGAGGTGAAGTAAAGTGGCTTCAAGCAAAGAATTATTAGCACAGATAGAAGAGGTTAAAAAAACCTCAAAGGAGAGGAAGTTCAAGGAGAGCGTTGAACTTGCAATCAATATGAAGGAAATTGATCTCAGTGATCCAAAGAACAGGATTAACGAAGAGATTCTGCTTCCCAAGGGAAGAGGCAGGGATCTCAAGGTAGCCGTTATTGGTACTGAGGAAATGCGCGGCAAAGCTAAAAATGCAGCTGATTTCCTGTATGGACCTGAGGACATTTCAAAATTCGTGGAAGATAAGAGAGCTTTCAAGAAATTGGCAGGACAGATTGATTATTTTATAGCTGAATCGACCTTAATGGCAAATATAGGTAAATCTCTGGGTCAAGTTCTTGGTCCAAGAGGGAAGATACCGAAGCCGTTACCTCCAGGGCAGGAACCAACTCCCATTATTGGGAACCTGAAAAGAACGGTCAGAGCGAGAAGTAAGGATCGAAAAACTTTCCATGTTCCTGTGGGAACCAAAGATATGAATTCCGCCGATATCGCAGAGAATATTACCGCCGTGGTCAAGAGAATCATCGGTAAGCTAGAAAAGGGTTATGGAAACATTGATTCAATTTTCCTGAAAACCACCATGGGTAAAGCAATCAAGCTTAACTTGGAGGAATTAGAATGAGGCATCCAGCACAGTGGAAAGTTGATCTTGTAAACGATATCTCCAGAGAAATGGAGAACAGTCCAGTTTCAGCACTTATCAGCATAAAGGGCATTAGAAACGCCCAGCTCCAGAAGATAAGGAGTGACCTGAAGGGCAGAGTGAAGATCAGAGTTGTGAGGAGAAGATTGCTGTTCAGGGCTTTGGAAAATGCAAAAAGAGAGAACATAAAGGAACTAGGCAAACTGGCTGAGGGCCAAATAGCGATTGTAACTTCCGAAGAGAATCCTGCCAAACTATTCGGTCTTTTTGAGAGCACAAAACAGAAAGCAGCTGCGAGAGGCGGAGAATACGCTGAAGACGACATAGTTATTCCGGAAATGTCGACAAATTTCCCTCCCGGGCCTATGATCAGCGAGTTTCAGAAGGCCGGACTCCAGACTGCCATAGAAAAAGGAAAAATCGTTATCAAAAAAGAGACTGTTTACGTAAAGAAAGGAGAGATTATTCCCAAGGAAAAAGCCAAGATCCTTGAGAAACTGGAGATATTGTCAATCACTGTCGGCCTGAACCTGATTGGAGCTTACAGCGAAGGCATTGTGTTTAACAGGGATGCTGTATCAATTACTGAGGAACAGGTAATAAGCGACGTAGCCAAAGCGTTTGCCCAGGCCAAAAATATCGCGCTCGATGCTATGTTCATTGTCGCGGAGATCGTTCCTCAACTCATAGTCAAAGCCAGGCTCAATGCAGAACAGTTGGCCATTGAGACTGGCACCGTTGATGAGAGTAATGTGCAGTTATTTATACTGAAAGCCATTAGGGAAGCCACTGCATTAAACAGCGAGACCTCCGGTGAAGCACACGAGGAGAAGAGTAACACCGGAGAAAGTGAGACACCAAAGAACGCTGAAGAAACCGGGGAAAGTGCTGATGATAAGGCCTCAGAGGGCCTTAGTGCACTATTTGGATAAAGGAGGTAAAAGAAATGGAATATATATATGGAGCTCTACTGCTTCACTCAGCAGGAAAAGAAATCGATGAAGACAGCCTTAAGAAGGTACTGGCAGAAGCAGGCGTTAAATCTGACGCAGCGAGATTAAAATCTCTTGTTGCCAGCCTGAAAGATGTAAAAATCGACGATGTCCTGAAGAACGCTGCAACTGCAGCTGTCGCAGCACCCGCTGCTCCGGCTGAGCATAAGAAAGCAGAGCACAAAAAGGAAGAGAAGAAAGAAGAAAAGAAGGAAGAGGCTAACGAAGAGGATGCTCTCGCTGGACTCAGTTCTCTATTCGGATAAGGACTTTAAATGGATTATTACGGATATTTCTGGGGATTGTTGAAATATTTTCTCCCCATAATTTTATTTATTATTTCTGTCGTCGTGGAACCAAATCTGATACTTCTGATCATATCAGTCATCTGGATTATGACTTCGATATTTGTATCGGTTCTGCTTATGGATCAGGACAAAAAAGACAGCATCTACTGATTTTTAAGTGGCTTGGATTGTTACGCATAATTACTATTTTACCCCGTTTAATTACCGGTTCACGAGAATCCGCGTTCTGACATAGAGCTAAAAATACGACTGATTATTCTCTTTGGGGCGAGTATTATTATCCCGGCCAGGTACCATGCAATAATCGAGATAATGAAGAACAAGGGTGCGAATGCTGCAATGATTCCAGTTATTATAAACACAGAGAATGGCAACATCAGGATTAATGTGCTTATTGAAAGCTCATTTGAATTAAAGTCGTCCTTCATCTGAACCGGGAAAGTCAGTGCGGATACGTAAACCATTATAACCGTAAAAGGGAAGAGTATAATGTAGCCAAATAGAAACAGGTTAAAGAAAAATTGGAATATTAACAGATGTTGAGCCATGTAGAGATAAGACGCACTCAGCATCAATGGAAGGAAAACTATCCACGGAACCAATGACCTGCTGATGAGGTAATGCCTTGATGAGATATGGGGCGGCATAGAGTTGAAAGACACCCAGAGGCGCTCATTAGCGATGGATAAAGATAACAGCAATTCAACTATTACGAAGAGATAAATAGTGGGGTAAATGGCTGGATAAACGAAAACAAGTGTTGGAAACCCTGAAAACACTGTTCTTTCCACTACAATAAAAATTGAGATTACTGTAGAGATGGCAAAAAAGAGAGATGTTGGCAGCCTTCCAGAATTATCTATCTTGCCTCTTCGCAGTCTGGCAACAGAGATTCCATGCGTTTCGCTCAGGTTAAAGTGATAAATGGCTCGTATTCCTTTCTTTCCAGAAAAATCGATCATCTTCCTAACTTCGCGAGAACCTCCCGATCCCTGATACCTGAACCTTCCGTAGCTAACCTTGTCGAATGAATGCGTAGCCGCCAGAAATACTAACAGAGAGATAGAAATGGTTATGGCAGATGAAACATAGGGCGAACCGCTTATTATGGAGCCGATGGAATACGGATTCCCGATAATAGCGGAAAACGAGAAGACCGTTAACAGCAGTATCAACGCCCAGGAATGCCTTTTCTTCCAGGAAAGAGAAATAACCGTCAATGATGGGAACATAAGCAGAAAGAATGGTACATCAAGGTAATATAGCCATTCAGGACTATTTCCGTACCCTGTCAACAATGGTGTGAAACCGAATGTGAAGCACATAAACAGGCCAATGTACAATCCCGAAGTCCAGAAAACCGCCATGGTCATGTCTTTTGAACTGACACCGTAATTGAAGAGAAAATCCCTGTCGGCTTTGATGAATATCATGCTCCCCATACCACCTGACATAATTACAGTGATTGCAAAGAGCGTGGAGAAGAGGATTTCCTTACCTAATGCAGGCAATAGGATTCCGCCAGGGTGGAATAACGCAATCGCCAATCCCATAAACAACAAAAACGCGTAAAATAGACCAAGGAATATGAACTGACCGAAGCTGATCCTTGAAGTCAGGAAGAATTTCAAGATATTACGCTCTGCCATTCATCATCCTCGCAACTTTTGTCTCAAGTGTCTCCGCTGAATCTCCTTCTTCATTTATTTCTGCCAGAGTTCCGGACCACGATATCCTGCCGGAAGACAGAATCATGATGTGGTCCGTAAGCCTGTTCGCCGTTGACAGGATGTGTGTGGACACAAATACTGTGGATTTGGAGCTTCTCAGGAGTTTTACTGTTTTTTCCTGGGTTGGTACATCCAGGTAATTCAGCGGTTCGTCGAGAATCATTATTTCCGGCTTGTGTACAAGGGCCATTGATAGAGATAATCTCTGCAGGTTTCCTCTTGATAGTTTCGAGGATTTGATTCGTTCATAGCCACGGACATCAAAGTATTCCATTATACTGTCTGCCGAGTCTCTCACATCCTCCACTCCTCTCAGCGCTGCTGCGTATTCGACGTTTTCTCTCACAGATAGCAGCCTGTACGGAGAGGCATCTTCTGGCAGATAGCCAATTTTCCTTTTAACATCCTGATTCTCTGGATTATTTCCAAGAATCTCCACTTCGCCTGATATCGGCCTCAACAGACCCGCAAGAATCTTTAGTGTTGTTGACTTTCCGGAACCGTTTGCCCCGATAAGGGAATATTTTTCACCACAATCTATGCTGAAGTTAAGCCCATCTATAACATTGAAAGAATCATAATTGAAAATAACGTTTCTTACGGAAATACAGTTCATCAGCTACTAATGATCCGGGATTGAAAAATATTTGCCAATTAATTGGAATTGCGTTATTTTCAGGGTCTGCAGAATAAAAGGTATCGAAGATGAACTGGATGAGGTGCATCTTTTCAATCAAGAGTAGACCTATATTCCTTGAACAGTCAGGAAAAAATGAGAGTATTTTTTTCAGACCAGTTTCAGATCTTCCAGTTTCCCCATTACTTCGACCGCGTGGTCTTTGGGAGAGACTTTCGGATATACATGAGCAACCTTTCCTTCCCTGTCTATAATATATGTAACTCTGCTGGCATTCCTTTCTCCCAGGACACCATAATTTTTCGCAATCTCCTTTTTGTCATCTGCTACAAGGGTAAAGTTCAGGCCATATTTTTCAACGAATTTCTTGTGGGATTTCTGACTATCAACGCTAACTCCAAGGACTTTCACGCCTTTCTTCTCGTAATTGTCGTAATTATCCCTGAAATTGCAGGCTTCTACCGTGCAGCCCGGAGTGTCATCCTTAGGGTAGAAATAAACCACAACAGGTTTTCCCTTGAACGAGCTCAGGCGAATCTCTTTCCCATCGTGATCTACAGACGTAAAATCAGGCGCAATGTCTCCCACTTTCAATAAATCTGCCATGGTTTCACCAGAAAATTCCGGTATATAACCTTTACAAAAGCAGCTAACTGTAGAAAGTCTTCATTATCTTGTCGCCAGGAAAATGCACAAGTATTATTGCCTCTCCCTTCCTGTTTGTCATTATATCGTCGTAAGATCTTGTGCTCATGCCAACTCCGACATACTGATTCTTGCGGTTTCTAATGAATACCATTGATTTTTCCTTAATTTTCTGATCCATTTCAATAATCCCCTGAGCAAACACGTTTGCCCCGTTTATGATGTGAGGGACTGCACCATCGTCCACGGTCACGTTCATGCTGTCTGAACCTATCTCGTTCAGGAGGAATAGGGTTGGTATCACGTTCCTTCCGACATACACGAATGGTTTACCATCAACGAAGTAACATTTTTCTCCCTTCCTCTCGTCGATTTCCACAGGGAGATCGGGAAAAATGATCCCGATCTCCATGAGTGATTCCTTGAGGGATTTGGCCTCCTTCTTAGAAACAAAGTGTCTCGCCATTTCAGTCACTTTATGAATACTTTTATGTTCTCCATCTGTTCAGAGATAATATCCGGGCCGGATTCGAGAATTCTCGAAATATACGGTTTTATTTTCCATGACAAATCCCGGTCTGTGTCCGAGAATTGCCATTCCTTGTTGCGGCTTTCTCCAACGCATTCAAGGAATGCGTAAAATATCGCTTTCCTTGTGTTGGATTGACCCGAACCCTTTTCTGCTTCGCGAAGAGCCTTTTCCTTTCCGTGTGTAAAGAAATTCTTCAGTATATCGATAAGATACTGGGAATCAGGAGACCAGGATGCCGCCTCTATTCCGGATTTGATATCCTTGACCCTTGTTCGCTCATGAATGCTCTCAATCTGGTCTATTGGCGATCCTCTCATTGAGTTGAGATCGGAATCAGGAAGTTCAGGAAACATTTTTCTCAGAATAGATTTCCCTGAATTCGGCCAGACGGTTTCAAGAACCTTCCTTTCCGAAAAGGAATCCATGTAGATTCCCTTCCCGAGGTTATCCAGTGAATCCTTCATTATATCGTGAGGCACGTACTTGAACTGCTCATTGTTAATGAACTCATCAGCGCTCCTGTAGGACTTCTCCCCGACAATGAAATACCCATGCTTTATTGCATCAGATACCCTGAAATCATTGACCTCCCTTATGAATGTCCGGTCATTGATCTTACCGGCAAGATACATTCCCAGGGAATTTTGTGGTATCTCCTTAACAAGCTCATAGAGAAAATCCGAGGAAAATCGAAAATCCTTCCCTATATCAGGGGTTATAAGGTGTTTCAGAAGTGTGTGCATGGTATTTGCAGAAGAATTCTCGTAAATCCTGAATGTAACGGAATCAAGATGTGTAATTTCCATATATTTTCCATTTCCCGGTATAACAATTACGCCATTATCCTCCGTAAACTGTATTCCTTCTTCGGAAAGAACGTCCTTGAAGAAATCTATACCGGGAGAGGAATTCTTGCAGGAAGCCAGGAAGAAATTCCGGGATGAATAGATTCTTGATCCCTTGGTTTTAGCAATGGATGAAAATGCTAGCATTCTCCATAGGGGATCATCATAGTGCTGGATACCTGCCATGACGGTATCGTCTGTATTACCTCTTTTTGCATATTCTATGCTTCCGAACTGTGTTTTCAGCATTCCGAAAAGAGCAGCCGAATCTGAAAGCATTATCCTGTGAGTTTCACTCAGTCCGGAAAGAAGCTGGTCAGGGGATTTTGAAAATTTATCATAGGCTTCATTCTGAGATACCGCATCAATCTTCTTAAGGTATGAATTAAAATTGCAGAATAACCCCCCGTCGACACACCGCGGTATCAGTGCGTGAGGATTTTCGAATAAGCCTTTCAGGTGATCAAGAAAATATTTCTGTTTTTCCTTTGACGCGGACTTGAGCCTCATGAATAGTTATTATTTATTGTCAAGCATCCTTATGGCTTCAGCCCTTACCGTCACCGGTATGGGAACCATGGATTCCACAAGCTGGACAGTAACCTCTTCCTTTCCGGCATCGATGGACATTATCTTCGCCTTTTCTCCCTTGAAAGGCCCGTC
>JAJZOT010000371.1 GCA_021847855.1 Thermoplasmata archaeon
TGAGGGCAGAAAGAGCCATGGTGCCAAAGCTGCTTGTATCACACTCTCCAAATGATAAACCACCTTTCATAGATTCCACAGGTGCGCACTCTGGCGCTCTTCTGGGTGATGTAAGGCACGACCCGTTTCAATCAGGCGGACTTGAGACTCCCGCTCATGACAGGGTAGAAGCGGGAAACATTCACAAGGCGCACAGGGGTGTGCTGTTCATAGATGAAATGAACCTTCTTAGACCTGAGAGCCAGCAGGCACTTCTAACTGCAATGCAGGAAAAGAAATATTCAATATCTGGACAGAGCGAAAGAAGCGCTGGCGCAATGGTGCAGACTGAACCCATTCCATGTGACTTCGTTCTTGTAGCTGCGGGAAATCTTGATGCCATACAGGGGATACATCCTGCCCTCAGGTCAAGAATAAGGGGTTACGGCTATGAAGTTTATGTAAACAACACCATGGACGATAACGATGAGAACAGGAATAAGATAGTGCAGTTCATAGCTCAGGAAGTTATAAAGGATAAAAAAATACCGCACTTCAACACAGACGCAGTCACTGAAATTATGAAAGAAGCCCAGAAGAGATCTGGCCGGAAGGGAAAACTGACCCTGAGGTTAAGGGAACTGGGAGGACTGGTCAGAGTAGCCGGAGATATAGCGATCAGCCAAAAATCTGATATTGTGACAGCACAGCAGGTTATGGAGGCAAAGAATCTTAGCAAACCGCTTGAACAACAGGTAGCAGACCGGTCAATAGAGGTACGGAAATCATATAAGACATTCATAAGCGAAGGATCTAAGGTGGGGATGGTAAACGGCCTTGCAGTACTTGGCGCAAATTCTGGAATGGCCGATTTCACGGGCATTGTCATGCCTATAGTGGCTGAAGTGACTCCTTCACAGCATAAGGGAAACGGTTCAGTAGTAGCCACAGGAAAGCTTGGTGAGATAGCCAAAGAAGCTGTCCAGAACGTTTCTGCAGTTTTCAAGAAACTAAGTGACATAGATATTTCAGATATGGACATACATATACAGTTCGTCGGTTCTTACGATGGCGTTGAGGGAGATTCAGCCAGTGTTTCAATTGCCACAGCAGTTATTTCATCCATTGAGAACATACCCATTGATCAGAGCCTTGCCATGACAGGTTCGTTGAGTGTAAGGGGAGCAGTTCTTCCTGTTGGGGGCGTAACTGCAAAGGTCGAGGCGGCAATTGAGGCTGGACTCAAAAAAGTCATAGTCCCAAGGTCAAATTATGAGGACATAGTACTTGATTCTAACCATCTCAACAAGATACAGATAATACCAGTTGATACAATTGAGGATGTCCTGGAAAATGCCCTTATGGAGACTCCAGAGAGACAGAAGTTCTTCTCAAGGTTTGCCAGTCTCATAAATCCAAAAGGTTTCAGTAGCCAGCAGGGAATAGCAGGAAAAAATGCAGCCTGAAATCTCATACATTTTTTTTAAAGAATCACTGGATGAACAGGAATTAATAGCAATAATATCAAATCTAAACGGATTTATCTGCATACTTAACCCGGACGCCCTGACATCCGAGATTCAGATACTCGCTGCATATGATCATGTATACAGGGACAATGAGGTCAGGCGAAGAGTCAGAGACGGATCTCTGCGTCTCATGATTCATCTAACAGGTGAGAGACAGATAAAGAACGCCAGGAAAGAAATCGGCTTCAGAAATGGATTGGAAAGATGTGTTGTGGTGTATGAAGACGCGTCGGTCTTCCAGAAGTTCCTCTCTGGACTCCGTAACGCAGTGGTATCCGACAAACCTTTCATTCCACGCGATAACCCGGAGCTTGACAGATCAGTTTTTCCAAGGATGGCAATGTCTGATTTCCTCTCCTGAGCCATTGCTTCTGGAAAATTATATCACATTGAATCACTTATCGACCTATGAAGAAATTTCTCGCCTTTTTCGGGCATATAAATATAGATGTAAAGATCCGGGTCGGGGACGTTAATCTGCCGGGATCACAAAAGGCTGAAACCGTTGAGGAGTTATTTGGAGGAACCGCGGGAAATTTTGCAATGATTGCGGCCAGGTTAAATTTTCCATTTGATCTTTATTCATCGGTTTCGTCTTCCACACATAGGCGATACATTGATCATCTCAGTAACATGGGGGTTGATGTCTCAAAAATAGACATTCGAGAAGGATTCTCAGGTCCAGTATGTTACATTATAACTGATGGGGAAAGGCAGAGGGCATTTATGCATCAGGGACCCATTGAAAACTGGAAAGCATCTGAAGGGTTCAATGGCGACAATTACCTGTGGATAAACCTGGGAACAGGTCCAGCAGATGAATATATGAAAATTGCGGAAAGATCCAGACTGGATTCCGTGGTTTTCGATCCAGGTCAGGAACTTTCATATCGATATGATGATGGTTCCTCCAACTTCATGGTAAAGAACAGTTCAATGTTTATAGTCAATTCAGATGAGTTCTCCATATTGAAAGAAAGACTCAGTAGATCA
>JAJZOT010000046.1 GCA_021847855.1 Thermoplasmata archaeon
TCAACTCCGAGACATCTGATTTACATTCCATTTTCACTGTCACACTCTTCCCTCTTGCTGCATAGTTCAGATTTATGTCCTTCATGTATCCCATTGTGGATATGAGTGAAACCGATTCATCATGTGAATGGATCTCATTGTATATGAGTGCAAGAAACAGGTATGCCATGAGCGAGAAGAACATGTGAACCCTTATCTTATGTGGAGTCCAGTGGTACAGTGGAAATGCCATGTCCACTGTATTTATTGTCCTGATACAGTGTTCAACCCTGTTTCTCTTCCTGTACAGATCAATGACGTTTTTTGCATCCATGTCCATGATGCTTGTGAATATGGCGTTCTTTCCCATCATGGATAGACGCCGATTCATCCTTTCCTGATCTATTTCAAGCGATGGAAGCAGTACTGTTTCATTGAGGTTTTCAGATTCCAGATATATACGGGCTTTCTCCATGGAATCAGAATCACCTGAATCCATGATCCTCTTCACTCTTGCCATTACCTTATCCATCCGTTTCATGAACTTTGCCCTTCTTCTCTTCTCAAGGGACTGTGAATGGTACAGTATGATCCTGTGTTCCCTCCCGTATACATTCCTGGAAAGTTCAATATGGGAATCATTTTCAACAGAAAGTTCCATGATGTCATGGTGATCGGACTTTTCCAGAACATTATTTTATTCCTTGTTAAGTCTTTAAAATATGTCGAATAACTTTTCATTTAGAACCAAATTTTAACAGGTTAGAATGGAGCTATAAATATTTCATAATGTTGTATATTAACATGGTAGAGCATGATTCTAAAACGGAGAACATAGCTGGTAGACTGGAAAGGCTACCCTTCAGCAGATTTCATGTGAAATTTGCTCTAATGTTGACCAGCGGAGAGTGGGCTGAGAGCCTTATGCTATTGGGTAATGGTGCCATACTAGGACTTGTTGCTGCAACCTTTGGGTTGACCGGAAATCTTTCAATATACGCACTTCCGGCTTTCTTCTTTATAGGAGAATTTCTAGGGTCAATCTTCTTTGGAAGACTTGCCGATACACGAGGCAGAAAAGCTGTGTTCCTGTATAACCAGCTGATTTTTGGTATGGGAATGATCATAGCAGGATTCATGATGGACTGGCAGTTGGTTGCCATTTTCGTGCTTATTGGGGGTATTGGGGTTGGAGGAGAATTTCCTCTTGTGGATAGTTACGGTACCGAAGTGTTCACTGGAAAGCACAGAGGAGCCTGGCTTGCTCTTATATACACAATTGCAGTCACAGCCGCCCCATTGATCATTTACATCACCTCCCTTACTGCCAATGCAGGTTATTATTCATTCAGAATACCTCTCTGGTTTATGGGTTCAGCCGGTATAGCAGTATGGATTATCAGATTCAGGTTGAAAGAATCTCCCCGGTGGCTTGCAAACCACGGAAAGATGAAAGAAGCCGAAGGAATGATGGACGACATAGAGGAAGAGGTTAAAAAAGAAACTGGAAACAAGGAACTTCCACCGATTTCAGACAATCTCGAAGTGCCGGTCCAGGTCTCGAGATACAAGGACATATTTGCAAAGGACGTCCGTAAAACAACAATAATGATGGCTATATTCATGTTTTTCCAGTCTGGAATTTTTTACGGTTTTGTGATCTTCGCACCGAATCTTGTAAAAATAGCATACCCAAAGAGCGACCCACTTGGTGGAGCTGCCGTAATATTCTCAGGATTCGTTGTAGGGAGTATATTCAATATATTCATAATTGACAGGATCGAAAGAAAGTGGGGAATCATCTTGTTTGCAGTACTTGGAGGAGTGTTTGGTACTTTCTTTGCAGTGATACATGGGTTTGATCAGGTAGTCATTTTTGGATTTCTGACAGCTTTTATGCTCTGGAACTTTTCCAATTTCATGCATCAGTACAACGCTGAAATATTCCCAACCAGGGTAAGAACAACGGCAGCGGGATTCGTCTATTCTATAAGCAGGATATCCACTACGATTCTTGTGCTTTTCATAGTGTTATTCATCGGAGCGCACAATGCACCAGGCATATTTGCATTTGTGTGGATACTTGTCATAATCGTTTCATTAGTGCTCATAGTTCTTGGTCCCAAGAGCACAAGGAGGTATGTGGAACAGATAGCCAACTGAGAAACCCATAAAATTTTCTCATTTTTTTATGATGCCTTTAATGGTTTGCGGAATTAGTAAAACGCAGCCATTATCAAACTTTTATTATTACGGCGTTGAATTCAACCCCTAACGCTGGTTTTTTCATTTCTGATAGATCTCCATGGTCAGGAATCTGGAGTGCCTTTCCAAATATATTTTGACATTTTCATTCATCGCTGTATTATTTCTATTGTTTCATTGGGTTTCTGCAAAGGTGTGAACGCGTGTACCGCAGTGTTAGATTCGATCGTAAAGTTTCACATCGCGTTTTATGGTCTTAAATAGAACATATAGATCGTCCACTGTCTATATCTTCCGAAAGCTCTAACCCTGTTCTTCCTGCTGATCTCAATAGGCAGGAAACGGGGGAAGTACTCAGAGAATATCATTATTCAAGGTTGTTGTAACCCTGCAAGATGTGGCCCGTTAAGGATTAAAGACTCTCATCTTTAGCCTCGGAGTGGTTAATATACTATCTAATCCATTAGAGTAGAACTTTATATAAATCCCGTAAATTTTCTCCCATGATTACCGACGATACACTGAGGGAAGGAATGCAGGCTCCAGGAATGAGCTTCAGCATAGAGGAAAAGAAACAACTATCACGAAAAATAGCCGACTGTGGAATAGAAAGAATATTATTATCGTATCCTCCGGCCCATAAATCAGAGTGGGAGATTGCAAAATATGTCTCTTCAGAAAATATATTCAAAAGAGTATACGGCCTTGGAAGGGCGATCCGGAAGGATATTGATAACATATATTCCACAGGATGCCATATTTCCCTGCACTTTCCGTTCGTGTATGATAATCTGGAAGATGTTTTTGAGGCCATCAAATATGCAGTATCAATTGATCCATATACTGAAGTCTCTGTTGTGGATATCACGCAGTACAAATTGAATGATCTAGTGAAGATCATAATGAGGCTTTCAGACATCGGTGTTGAAACCATTCAGCTACCGGATACCATGGGAAAATCCAGACCAAGATCCATCGGTGAAATTGTACGGGAGGCAAAGAAAACCTCTGACTCGAAAATTGAAGTGCACTGCCACAATGATCAGGGATTTTCTCTTGCAAATGCCATAGCAGGAATTGAATCAGGTGCGGATTTTGTAGACACAACCTTTCTTGGAATTGGCGAGAGGAATGGTATAACCGA
Organism: Thermoplasmata archaeon; assembly: GCA_021847855.1. The sequence continues at coordinate 3,329 of JAJZOT010000046.1, forward strand.
TGCGTTTTCTATGGCCCAGTACCTGATGGACAATGGTTTCATGGACAAAACTTCTCTGGAAAGAATGAGAAAACTCTCCGAGGAGATTCGGGATATTGTTGTAAAAAAGGCAGGCATTTCTTTCTTCATGAATAACATTCCCAACATAGGTAACAATATAATAACCCATACTGCTGGAACACATGCAGCGTTCTCCGGTGTATTTGGGGGAGAAAATTTTTCAGTAAATGCATACACGGGAAGATCCATGATAAAGCGCATCCTGGCGTCGTACAAGCTTGATTTAGGAGAGGAGAAACTATCCAGACTCATGGATACTTTAAAAACCAGGTCCTCTGACGAGGGGAGGGTCATTCCCACTGATGAAATTATTGAGGAGGCTCGCAAGTATGTACAGAGTAATTGAACTGGGGCATATAGTGGCGGGACCGACTGCCGGACTCATTATGGCTGAAATGGGTTTCGAGGTCATAAAAATTGAAAGACCCGTAACCGGCGATATTTCCAGGAGCCTGGTGGGGCAAAGCGCTGGATCCTTTCCATATTACAACAGGATGAAAAAGAGTATTACCCTGAATCTCAAGAGCCATGAAGGAGTGGAGATTCTCAGAAAACTGATCAAAAGCGCCGATATCCTCATAGACAATTTCAGCTCTGATTTTTTGAAAAACATTGATCTGGGCTATGACAGGATTCATGAACTCAACAGCAGGATCATATATGTCACGATCAGGGGGTACAGATCCGCCAACGGCATAGAGAGAAAGTCGCTGGATTATCCCATAGAGATCGATTCTGGCATAGCATACATGACAGGACTCAACAACAGGCCTCTCAGGGTTGGAGCATCGCTTGTTGACATGTTTTCTGCAACAATGGCAGTAATTGGGACATATCAGGCTCTTCTTGATCGGGAAAGGACCGGTGAAGGCAAAGTGATCGATTCTTCACTCTTCCAGAATGCAATGTTCATGATAGGACAGCATATTGCAACCTACCAGGTAACTGGAAAAGAGCTTGATCCAATAAATGAATCGGGGTTTGCATGGGGTATTTATGATTTTTTCAACACCCTGGACGGGAAAAAGATATTCATAGCTGTGACAACCGATGCGCAGTGGGAGAAATTTTCAGAAATATTGAACCTGGAAAAAGAATATGTGGTAAAATACAGGACAAACAAAATCAGGTTTGAAAACAGGAATGTCCTTATTCCAGAACTTCAGAAACATATTGAAAAATTTGATTCTGGAGCCATTGAAAAACTTCTGAACAGTAAGGGCATCGTCTATTCATTCCTCAGAAGGCCATGGGATTTATTGACGGACTCCCTGGCAATTCAGCATATGAATTCTGTCAAATTTGAGGGAAAGGAGATGTACATGCCTTCTGTTCCGGTCTCGGACAATAGATCGGAACATGTGCCTGAACTTGGGGAAAACAACGTGGAAATATTAAGATCTCTTGGTTACAGTGACATTGATATCTCACATTTCCGGAAAAATGGTTTTATTTAATCCCTGGTGATCAATTTTCTTGCATAATCGATCATTCCACCGGCTTCCAGTATTTCAAGCGCAATTCCCTGAGGGGGAGCTATATCCAGTTCCGAGTTCTGGGAAATGATCCTGTTCGCCTCCATTTGAAAATGCACCTCTTCCATATTTCTGAAGTCACAAGCCCCTTTTATTGTGCCCGGAAATAGGCCCACATTAATTGCATTCCTGTAAAAGAGCCTTGAAAAACTTTTTGCGAAAACAGCTTTAATTCCAAGGTCTTTTAGAAGAAGCGGCGCCTGTTCACGGGAAGACCCACTTCCAAAATTCTCCCCTGCGACAATTATGTCTCCGTCCTTCACTGAACCGGCAAAATCTTTAACTACAGATTCCAGGCAGTGTTTCTTCTGTTCCTCAAGTGGAAGATGAAGATAGCCACCTGGTGCTATGGCATCGGTGTCCACATCATCCCCAAGAATGAAAACCCTTGACATCTTAAGCACCCGGCACCGTTATTTTTCCATTGATCGCACTAGCCGCCGCAACGTAAGAATTTGATATGTATACCTTGCTTTCCGGATCTCCCATCCTGCCCCTAAAATTCCGGTTGATATTTGTAATGCATACTTCTCCTTTTGCCAGAACACCCATGTGAAGACCTGCACATGCTCCACATGTTGGTGGAGAAACTGTGGCACCTGCATCAATGAACGTATCAATTAACCCTTCTTTGATTGCTTCCCTGTAAATATTCCTTGTGGCAGGTACAATTATTGCCTTCACACCGTCCTTTACCTTTCTTCCATCCATCATCTCTGCAGCTTCCCTGAGATCCGAAATGGTTCCATTGGAGCAGTTTCCGATGTAAACCTGATCTACGTGAGTTCCAGCATAATCCGAAGCCTTTGCAATGTTTCCAGGAGAATATGGAAAAGCAATCAGTGGATCAATTTCTGAAATGTCGATTTTTATCTCTGTGACAGCTGAATCTTCATCGCTCTGTAGATTCCTGAAATCGGTTGTTTTTGACCTGTTAAAGATAATTGATGTTTTTGCACCTGCTTCCACTGTCATATTTGCTATTGAGAGATCGTCATCCGTGTTGAGGTTGCACTCCCTGGCTATATTGAATTCCATGGATCTGTAATTAGCCCCATTTGTACCGAGAATTGACATAACCTTCAGAATGAGATCCTTGCCTGTCACGTATTTCTTCCTGTTTCCCGTAACATTTAACAGTGTTGTTTCCGGAACCCTGAACCATGTCTTTCCCAATGAAAGAAGGGCAGCCATGTCCGTTGATCCCAGCCCTATTCCCATGGCTCTTGCAGCACCCGCTGTAACTGTGTGAGAATCTGTTCCAACAACGACCATTCCTTCCTTGATCATTCCTTTTTCAATGAGGAGCGTATGTTCGATGCCTTCACCGAATGGAACCAGATCCCACCCCTCCTTTCTGGCAAAATCTGACATGTACCTGATATTGTTTGAACTTGTCGTGTCCTTTGGTGGATATATATGATCGTTGACAACAACTACCCTTCCCCTGAATCTCACATTGTCTTCGTTTATCTTCTTCATTGTGTCCAGTGTAAGGGGGCCAAGCACATCGTGCATATACGCCATGTCAGGTTCGCCCCAGACGAAATCACCTGATCGTGCCTCATGTCCGGAAATCCTGGAAAAGAACTTTTCGGCGGATGTGAATCCCGTTTCCATAACTCATAAGTGCTTCCCATGTACATATCTGTTTCCCATGAAAAATATTTTAACTCATGACGTATACGATTCGACAATGTTTTTTCTTGAGATGAGGGTTGGAGGTAAATGCAGTCTGGCAAAATCCAGTAGCTACAGCCCGCAACCCATCATTATACAGAACGCACGAATAGTTTCGGGAAACACCAACCATATTTTCACCACTGTATCATCCAGAGATATGGAAAAAGTTCTTGATATCATGAAAGAGGACTTTCAGAAATTCACCATAAGCAGATATGAGAAAAACATATTTGTTGACGCACTTAAAACGGGTCATGGTATGCTCAGGGACATATTCGAGGAGGATGTTTTTCCTCTATTTCCAATAGTTGCTTCTGCTGGACTGGAGACCTTCAGGGTCATTTCACAGGATAAATCCAAGCTGGAATCATTACTGGAAAAGGTAAACAGACGCAATGACGTTGAACACTTCACCATAGAGCGTGTGTCAATACCGGAAATAATGACACAAAATCTGCTTAACTCACTGTCACCTTCACTTTATGGCCTGACCGACAGGGAGATAGCCATAATGAAGGTTGCAGTATCAAGGGGTTACTATGACTGGCCAAGGCTGAATGATCTCAAGGATATTTCACTGGATAACGGAACTTCCAAGGTAACAACTTTATACCACATCAGAAAGGCTGAAAAGAAGATAATAGAGAAGGTCTTTAACAGAAGAATGGCATGATCCGAAATTCGCTGGAAAGTGTAACAGAATGATTTCAGTTCCTGTTCACGCAAATAATGCCTTTCATTGCCCCCATGTGTTTATTGGGAATTTGATCTAAAATTATCTCCCTCAGCTATATTATCAATTTTAAATACCATTACAATATTTGCTTTTACGGCTGAACAGAAAGACACTCTGGCAACAGTTACCGACCATATGGCCAACGAACGCACATACCTTGCATGGGTCAGAACTGGCATCACGGTTATGGCGCTTGGTTTTGTGGTTGCAAAGTTCGGGATAATCATAAAAGAACTTGTTCCAAATGCTCCAAGCACGTCGTATCACTTCTCTTCGGCAACTGGAATTGTTCTTGTGGTTGCCGGGGGGTTTCTTCAGATAATGGCACTTCGAAGCTTTTTGAGAAATAAGAAAAGCATTGAGAGTGGAGATTTTATTCCCTCTTCAACAGGAGTCATCGCTGCAGGCATAATCATCCTCCTGATTGCCGTTCTTCTCATAGCCTATATGCTGATTACCTTATGAGAGATCATGCCACTCAAGTTCTCTGCTTCTGAACTTTAGATCTGCATGATTTGTCCAACATCCGAATTGGAAAACTTTTTTCAAAGGTAAGACATACGTCATTATGGTAGAGGCGCTATCAACAAAGAAAGTCACTGAAATTGGAGGATTGTTCAAAGAGTTATCAGAGAAAATGCCCAAAGAAACCTCTGGTTTTATGGAATTCAACAAGTCTGTGCTCAGCCCGGGTAAACTTTCCATGAGGGAAAAAGAGCTCATTGCTGTCTCACTGGCAGTAGCAACGCAATGTGAGTGGTGCATACCATATCATGTGAAAAATGCTCTTGAAAGTGGGGCAACTGAGGAGGAAATACTGGAATCCTCGTACATTGCAGCACTTATGAAAGGAGCCCCAGCATTGATGCAGGTAAACCTGGTTCTTGAGGCTGTAAGAGAATTTTCTTCCAAGTGATCATACCTAAGTGTTATTGCAGGACTTAATCACCTGACAGTAACTTGTATTTTCTGAATTCAGGATCAATGGTCATATTATCGGATTATTCAAATTTCAAGGAATATTAATGAACGAAGTTCTCGGGACAATGTGAGAAGATTATTTAACCGGGCTTATCTACACAACAATCTCCGGTTAAGATGAAAAATGAAACTTTGATTGCCATACGTTCCTTTGTAATTGCGGCCGGTGCCACAGCCGCAGCCACATTTGTTGGTGTTTTTGGAGTATATATTGGTGCATCTGCTGCAGAAATGGGCTGGCTCCAATCCTCATCGAATTCATTGAGTAATTCCGGACAGCTGATATGGGGGAGAATCAGCGATCGCTTCGGAAGGAGGGCTCCATTCATCATAGCAGGAAGCATAGCCAGTGCAATTTTATGGCTTTTCATGGCGTTTGTCAGGAGTCCGGTCACACTTATTGTGGCCTATGCGCTCCTCTCCCTTTTCAGTGCAATGATTGCAGTCAACTGGTATTCCTTCATAGCTGACAATATTTCTGGGAGTAGCCGTGGACATTTCCTTTCCAGAATAAACAATCTTGCTTCTATAGGTACAATAATTTCCATCTCGGTAATGATATTTCTTTTCAGCTCTGATGTTACATCCGACATTATTATCCCGTTTGGAGCGGCTTCGGGTGCATATGTTCTGTCTGCTGTTCTTGCCCTAAGGCTAAAAGAAGAGAAAGCAAAATCAAAACTCACTTCCAATTTCAGGAAAACACTCAGGAGTCTTAAAAACGACCGACCTTTTTACAAATATTTTGTTGCAACAAACGTTCAGTCCCTTTTCTGGTCCATGGCCTGGCC
>JAJZOT010000047.1 GCA_021847855.1 Thermoplasmata archaeon
TTCCTTCTCTTATGCTATTATCAGTGAAATTTTCGCCGGACATAGCGAAAATATCACCAATGGATGCAGCCATTTGAATACCTAAGCCCCATTCCGGGTACCTTATTCGAGCCTGACCAATTATCTCCATGAAGTCCGGGACAAAAGTTGATGGCAGCCAAATTCTACCTGTAACAACATTACCGTCATACCTGTGAATGGAATCATTAAAAATGTTGAGTTTCTCTGCTTCTGAGACCATGTATTTAATCACAGGGTTAACTGTGTAAGCTTCGTACAGATGATCTCCCCTTGAAATGGTTACCAGTTCATAGTTGTCTGCGTTTTCAACTTCCTGTGAAAAATGGTAAATATGATGAAGCTTGAAGTCCCCGCTGTCGTATTTTCTAATGCGTATCCACGGCTTACTGAACACTATTGTGCTCTCTGAAAAGATGGATGGTTTTGGCCTCATAGTAAACTCAATTCCTGCAAGAGGAACTATGGCAGATATTTCGTTCAGTGTTTCAAGCAACCCTCTCGACTTTCCAAAATAGTCGATAGAGAATCCTTCACTGGTCTTTATCACACTAAGCAAGGCATCAGATACGCTGTTTGTCAAATCAGCATGAAACCTTATCCTCATTCTCATGAGGCCCTCTTTCAGCGATATCATATCAATAGTAACAGACGGCTTGCTCAAGATCAGGTTTATTGACTCTTTGACAAAGGGCTCATTTATTTCTTCACGCACAGACCATAGATCCTTTGTTCTTTTAGCACCCATCAATGTCAATGATCGCTTCCCTTCACTTGATTTGTCTGCATTAAGAGGAAAATAATAGATAACTTCCATTTTTTCCTCGCCATATAGTAGAAAGCCAACAGCACTTTCCTCCAATCTTCTGGCTGCTTCAAGTATTGGATCCTTCCACTGAAAACTAAAATCGCATTGCATAGTAAGTTTCCTGTCAAGTTCAGATGTATATTTTATATTCTTTTCGATGGTCATATGCGATGTTTGCTCCCCACTGGATGTTGATATCACTACGCTTAATTATTTTTGTACTCTCGCTGTTGTACTACCAATATGGAATATGGTCGTGATCCATACTGTCTTTCTGTTCTGTAGCTTCATTTGCCAGCATTGATAGCGATTGCTTATCTCTAGAGTATATAGAACAGATAAATACTATGTTTGCACTTATTTAGGCAGGTAGTGGTTTTCCACACAAAATCATCCTCTATGAGACTCGCTGCTCAGTATGATGCATCTTCTACCCTGTTTAAACAATGATTCTACATTATTTTGACCTGTTCCATAAAGTAAGAACAATAGCGGAAGATCGCTGCAGAACATTGAAGAACCTTAATTTATATATATTGGCGGCATTTACTCGTATGACCGAAGAAGATGTTCCTGAAGGGAAACTATGGGTATGTCTGCATTGCGGTAAGCGAGTCAGGCGCACTTCACACCCTGGAGATTTTACAGGGGGGGCGTGTCCTGCACGAAGTGACGGCCGCCACAACTATAGCTGAATACGCAGGCAGTAGCTTTAAGAGGTGTATAATTCAGATTATAAACATTCTGATTGTCAGGATAGACTCTAGATGGAGACTACTCTTGGGAAAATAGTATTGTTGATATGTCTCTTTCTGAGATGATAACTTTTATATGCCTTTTTTGTTCATCCACCCCCTGAAAAAGCCATAAACGCTATTCCAACTGGAACAAATGTAACGAAAATGTTTGCACTTATAAATCCAATTGATACATTCACATTTTAGGGTATTGTGTTACCCTATACAAAACGGGTCTGCCGGGATTTGAACCCGGGTCTCCGGCTTCGAAGGCCATAAGGATATCCTGGCTACCCCACAGACCCATTCGTCATCGCACACTTTCATAAAGAATTGATCTTGCCAGGATCAGAATTTAAGTGTGGACTGAACTTCATTCCCATTAGGAAATAGGTTGTCTGTGTTCCCTTCAGCTTCAATGTAATCAAACAATGAGTATAACGGCTTAATTTTCTTCGACCTCTCTGGCCTGTACGGTGTAAGGAAATTGAAACAGATTGAGCATTTTGTCTCAAATGATGATACCAGTTGGCAATTTCCATCTGAATTGTAGATACACAGTTCGGTATTCGGAATACAGTTCACCTCCTAAGGATTTCGGCTATCTTGGTCATCTCCGCAGAAGTCCTCTTAGCAGTAAATAATCCCTTTATGAGGTCTATGACTGAATCATCGTCTGCAAATTTGGCCTTTGCCAGCCCGAGGATAAGAAACGGATAAAATATCACGTTATAAAGCGCACTTCCATCCCACAGGTCAGATACAATTTTCTTTGATTCACTAAAGAACATTTCAGAATCTCCGCTTTTCAAAGCCATTGCAGCATCCAGTGCTCTGACCGAATAGTCAAATTTCATAACACCTGTGCCCTTTGGAAGAGGGCTCAATTTTAGTATTTCATCGAATTTTTCCGTTGTGAGAAGGTATATTATCTTGTTCAGTAAAGTTGTCAGCTTGCTGCTGAAGTCCCCCATCTCCTCAGAATATTTCTCGGAAGCTTTGATAGCTACCAGTGCTTCGCTTTCCATTCCCTTCATCACCAATATGTTTGACCAGAAACCAAGGTAAAGGGGTATGAAATCTTCCAGCGAATTGAAATCATTAATGAAGTACTTGAGGTCAAGTTCCGAAAGTTTGCCCATTTCAACCATAATGAGGTGCCGCAGGCTTTCTGACGATTTTTTCCAGTCAGGGTTTTCTGTCAAACTGGAAAGTTCTACAGCTCTGTTCGAGAAAGGTAATGCCTTTGCGAAGTCCAGTGCTTCTGTATAGAAAGAAGCTATATACCTATTGTAGATAAATTGTATATCATTGTCCTGAACAATTTCCAAAAGACCGTCCATAGTCTTCTCATATGACAGGGACTCCTGACTTTTGCCAATGATGTGCAGAATGTCCATGATATTGTAAACAGCGTAGGTCCTGATTCCTATGTCTCCATTTATATATGTGTTCTCAAGGAGTTCCTTGAGCATGTCTATTGCCTTCTGGAAATTTCCCTCGAAACTTTCAATGATTGCCAGATCGTGCAGGTTCCTGTTCATCTGGCGGATTTTCCCGCGTTTCCTTTCAATCTCCAATGCTTCACCATACAGCTTCTTTGCCATGTCAAGTTTGAATATATCTGCATTGGCTGCTGCCATTGTCGTAAGTACTTCATCAATCTGTTCATTTACGCTATATGCTTTTACTATTTCCATTGCTTCGCTTGCAATTATGAGGGCTTGTGAGGATTTCTTGGTTCTGAGAAGGTAGGAACCCTTGGCAACCATCGCCATTACCTTTTCCTCCGGTGACAGACTCTTATCGGCAAGCAGTCTATCTATTATTGCGGCTGCTTCATCATTTCTTCCAAGGTAGATGAGGGCCGAAGCGGCCTTCAGTTCAGGCTCTTTTCCGGCGATATCACTGAAGTCGTTTTCCCTGAAGCATTTGAGGGATTGATCAAAGTTGCCCACAAAATAAAGAGAATTGCACCTGATCAACAATGCATAGCGCTTAGTGCCGGAATCCAGCCTATCCTCAACAAGGTCCAGGAACGCAATAAGATCCATTGGTGAAACAAACGAGTTGATAAGCTGTTTCCATTTGCTTCTAATAATTTCCCCTATCCTATCGTAAAGCCCCCTCTCCCTCAGTATATTCAGTTTTGTCTGGAGTGAAAGTTCATCAAATGAAGAACTGTTGATCAGCTGATCTGCCAGGTCGAGCTTCCTTACGTCTGAAACTTTTGAACGGATTATGTCTGTCATCCTGCGCCCGGAGATTCTGTATTTAAAATTGTTGATAGCTATTATCCCGCTGCTGTCGAGTGATTCCATTACCTTGTAGAGGTCGGATTTTGATACAGAAGTTATCCTGCTTATGACATCGAGATCAAGTTCCTCCCCGCTTAGTGCCATGGTCCCAGCAACTTTCATCTCCGTCTCGGAGAGATCAGCTATCTTCTTTGCATAATAATCATCTATGGCTGGCGGTATGGGAAGAAACCTGAAAAGTGCCTCATTTACCTCCTTTCTGTCATTGATGATCCCTATATCTTCGTAATACTTCAAAGCGTAATTTATCGTGTTAAGATCTCCAGAGGAGAGCCTGAAAAGGTCCAGAGTGAAATTCTCTGGAAGTTTATAGCCCATCATCTGGGTGTAAAATCTGGCATCGTCATAGTTTGGTTCTCGAAGGTTGATTATGTGTATTTGAGGCTCCGTTGCAGAAACGATGATAAAATTAAATTCGGAGGTGTACCCCTGGGTTCTCTTCGTTTCGTTGTAAGTACCAATCAATGAAAATCCCAGTTTAAGTGCAGTTCTGGAGAGGTACAGGAAAAGGTCTTGGCTTGAGGTGTTCAGTCGTTCAATCCCCTCAATTATTACAAGAATTTTCAGGCCCTTATTATCCGTGAAAAAATTATTGAATCTCCTTATTATTTCATTCATCCCTCGCTCTTCAACCGCGTCATACATTGTGTTGAGTATATAGTTAAACGGCTGGTAAGGCATTGATTCCTGGGCTATGTTCCCGGGGAACCTGTATACAAGGTACCCGTGTTCAGTTGCCAGCGTTTGTGCCATGTCCATTATTTTTTTCTTTCCTCCCGAAAATTTTCCTGAAATTAAATGTGTGGAAATTCCCTGTTCTCCATCCGAAAGGAATTTCCTGATATGATCCCATGTGGATTGCAGGGAATCTAATTTTTCCATGGCATAACTCTAAACGATGGGTGGTATTAAATGTTAACGAGTAAGCTAAACAATCTTTATAGCCTCAACAAAAATTACACAAGGTGGAAAGATTAGAAAATGACGTACTCGACATGGAATGCAATCTTTCTGTAACTGGGAACCTGCAAATGTTTCAGATATCGAAAAAATTTCAGATATTTGCACCAGCTATGCCTTTGATCAGGAAAAACAAGGCCGAGATTTACTTTTTCTTGCCGGAAGAATCCAGTCAGAATGTTGAAAGGAGGATCTTTCTTGAAAAGTATCAGGCTAAGCTTTCCAACAAAACATGGTTCATTTTGATAAGCAGCGATCTTGTCGGAGACATCCTGCCACTTGTTCAGCTTTCGGAGATAAAATCGGTCTATTTCGAAACAATGTACATGCATGACGGTGTCTTTACCATTAATTTCAAGTTCCACAGTTCGGACATAAAACCTGTATCTAGTTACATAATGGAAGCTATCTCTTCAAGCACTCCAAACCTGTCCATAAAACTGGCATATTTGGGATCAATGAAAAGTGTCGAAGATTCATTGAGAATAATTTCCTCACACTTCATGCTTTATTCGGTTACATTTGCATCCAAGCCGCCTTCACAGAACAAGTTGATTGAAGAAAACCCACTGGGGCTGGAATGGAGGAGATTCATCAGATTCCCCAGCGAGGAGGAAAACATACACGGGCTATATAAGATAAAGGGAAAGCCCCACTCACTCAATAGTGTCAACGTAATAAGCGAGGTGAATGGAATCTATGAGACCGTAACAACAAACCCTGTGCTGAACGAATTTGCCCTTATGGCTAACTCCCAGTCTCTGGCAAGATTCTGTGAAAATCAGTGGTTCGACGGAAACATCCTGATGTCTTCTTTTGTAACTATGGAAAGTCACCTTCACTCATACATATCACTGGTCGACGAACTTAACAGGAAGTTCAGGGACTGGTCTATTTACATCGAAAGAGTGATTCCAATTTCAGATATCATTTCTCAGTAGTTGAGATATATCCGCCTGCCGGATTCTGTAAGCTTGGTTCTGCCAAATTCTGTCATCCTCCTCAATTCCTCAATTGAGAAAATTGATCCATCCCTGCACAGTTGAAAGCCGTCAACAGAGCAGGAGTCGCAGACACCTATCCCACACTTCATCAGGCGCTCCATTGCAAATTCAGCTCTGATTTGGCTTCTGTTAAGAAAATCATATACCTTTTTTAGCATGATCTCCGGTCCGCATACATATGTCATTTTATATTTCTCCAGATTTATGGTACTGAGGGCATCGATGGGATTTCCGCGAATACCGGCGGAGCCGTCATCCGTAACCTCAAAAAGCTTCCCGCCCCTTATCCTGTCACTGAAGAGAAGTTCAGCAGCAGTTCGCGCGGAAACGATGGCATCAGTATCCTTTGTGATCAGAGGTCTGAGGGAAGCCATTCCAGAACCGCCGCCTATCAGCAATGCCGGCCCCCTGACAGTTGAGAAGGGTCTTCCATAGGGCCCCCTGAAAAAAATCCTGGACCCTTTCTTGAGTTTTGTGATAGCGTCTGATGCTGGCCCATAGCTCTTTACAGTGATTGATTTTATAGTGTCAGTTGAGGACAGTGAGATAGGTATTTCACCGGTTCCAGGGACCCAGGCCATGATGAACTGCCCTGGCTTTGCCTCCTGTTTCCATTCAAAGTATATTGTTTTCACAGTGGGAGTGTTTTCTTCCACGTTTATGACTTCAGAATGCATCATTTTCTGATCGCCGCCCCGATGATCTCCCCTATGGATTCTATTTTTTCTGACTTCATTATCTTATCAGTCTCCAGAGACAGTTTCTTGAATATATCTCTTCCATCTGAATGCACGGCAGTTCCAATTTCGACGCAGGATGCTCCAGCCATTATGTATTCCAGGGCATCTTCGCCAGTACGGATACCCCCGACCCCTATTATTTCCTTCCCGGTTTCCCGCTTCACTTCATATACATACCGTATGCCCACAGGTTTTATGCAGGGTCCCGACAGTCCGCCAAAGGAATTGCTCAGTACAGGCATTCTTGCGTATATGTCAATAGCCATGGCCTTTACAGTATTTATGAGGACATACGCATCCGCTTTCTCTGCCGCCTTCGCGATTTCCAGTATGTCGCTAATATTCGGGCTCAGTTTCGCAAAAACCGGTATTTTTACCGATCGCTTCACTTCACTAACTATTGATTCTACAAGATCCGGATCGGATCCTATCTCCTGGCCGAATCCCTTCACGTGCGGGCAGGAAAGGTTGAGTTCAATTGCAGAAGCCCCATATGCTTCCATCTTCCTGGATAATAGGGCAAACTCTTCGGCAGTTGATCCGAATACACTTCCAATTACCGGCTTCATGGATTCTCTTGCAATCTTCATCTCTTCCCCGAAATTGTCAATTCCAGGATTAGCGAGTCCAATTGCATTGATCATGTTCCTCCCGTCAATTTCGACGACAACGGGAGTACGGTATCCGCTTCTTTCAGATATACCGATGGATTTAGTCACAACGGCTGCAGCTCCTTCGTCCAGCACTCTCTTCATCGTGTAACCATTTTCATCCAGTATGCCTGAGGCAAGAATAAATGGGTTATCGAGCCTGATCCCAGATATCTGCGTGTTTAATCTGTTCATGGTGTCCTTCTTCAGCAGATCATCGTTAGTTATAAAAGGGTTAGGAGCAGTTTGAGGTGAAATTACGCGAACCTCCTCGAATGAAGGATAACATTGAGTTCTATTGGAATTCTTCCGCAGGGAAATGATCCAGGATTATTATCTTCTGTGAATCCCTCTTTGTGATTGCCGTATTTGTTTGTATCCTAATTCCATAAGCATAGAGGGTCGAATATATCATGTTAACTTCTATGTTTGACAGGAACATGTTTCCTCCAAGAATTGAAAAGGCCCTGCAGGCTGTATTGTTAGCATATTTCATCACAAGTTGGTCAGAAACGGATAGGTACTCGCGGATAAGTCTATCCGTGATATCATTGCTGATAACCACGCGTGATGCCCCGGATACAAAGGTGTCGATAAGATCCGGAACCCTGTATGGGTAATTCATCACGACCAGCTCAAAATATTTTGACAAATTGCCATATAGCTTCAAATTTGGCGCACCTGACCTGATTGAATCCATATCTACAACAAACAGGTCTTCGATGCCACTCTTAAGCAGGTCATCCAGTGTCCGGTTGTCCCTTATTTCTCCATGCTGTATTGTGATACATTCCATTAGACAGATATGGATGTTCATTCTATATAAATAGATGAATCATTATCTGCAGTGATAAGAAATGTCATAGAGAATTTATCGGTTGGAATGATATATGTTGGTATTTACACGAATTTTCAGATGTCTGCTGCATTAAGCATTAAAAAAATTCTAACTGCATATGTGCAGCACTGGAAAGAAAACATTAAATTTGCGTTGCCGTTAGCTTCTTCATGGTAGAAGCTCCCCCGCCATATGCCATAAGGCTGCAGAAGCTCCTAGTTCCAATGGGGAAAGGCTACCGTTCCAAGCGCGTGCTTCAGATTGCTTTTGACCTGGCGCGTTCCTATGACTCTGAAGTCACCGCATTCACAGTGAAGGAAACGACACAGGAAATTACGTGGAGCGACAAGGTATCCCTTGTTACCGGTGCATTCAAGGACGGAAAGGACGAGCAGATAAAAGTTGTTCCCAGGATCCGGATGGCCGACTCGGTGAAGGAGGGCATTGTCGCAGAGAGCCTGGCGCATAATTATGATCTTCTATTCATAGCAACATGGAAGCGGTCTTCGCTTTCAGCTTCACTGTTTGGGGGGATTGGGGACTATGTGATCAAGAATTCTGGCACGACTACTGCAGCTCTGAGCGTGAAGAATAACCAGTATCCATACAGGAGGATACTTGTTCCCATATCAGAGGATATAAACACGAGAACTGCTATCGCTTTTTCACTTTACCTGAAAAAAGCCATTAACGCTTCGCTTTACCTTGTGGATATGAGGAAGTACGACAAAACCAGGACGCATGGATTCAGGATGCTGTTTGAGAACATGGATAGGATCGTGGGAAGTTACGGTCCCGAAATAAATTTCACAAGATCAGGTATGACGACGTCCTTCAAGGACGAGATACTTTTTCACTCCAGGCAGATCAAACCCGACCTGATAGTGCTGGGAATCCGTCGCGGCAAAGGGGGAAAAGTTCGCATTAATGCTGCCATAAAATCCGTGATCAAGGATACGG
>JAJZOT010000048.1 GCA_021847855.1 Thermoplasmata archaeon
AAATTATTCAAGGAGACAAATATCCCCATACTGTGTATTGTGGAAGACAATGGAAAGATCGCAGGAACAGTAAGAGAAAGAGAAGTTCTCATGGCACTGGCTGATGTTGCATCCTCTCCCAGCTAACGGGAGCTTCCCGTTTCAATGATCGAATTCCTCCTTTCTGCCAGTAATCTTGCCTCCATGTATGCATAATTGAGTGTACCCGTCACCACACTTATCAACCCGGCTTTCTGTATATTAACTACCGCATTCAGATCCCTGTCGATAGTGAATGATGTACTACCCCTTTGGGCTTGGAGAGTTAATGTTTCAATGCATTTTCCAATGATTTTAATCTAATTTCAAGAATATTTTTTGTTATGTTTGACTGAGGTGCTTCATACTCAAAGGTGTGGAAAATTTCTGGGTAAACGTGTAATTCAACAAGTGACCCCTGCTGCATCATCCGCGTCGCAAAGTCCATAGCTTCATCTCTGAATACCTCTAGATTTCCAACTTCAATATAGGTTGGTGGCAAATTAGAAAGATTTTTCACCATGTATGGTGAAGCATAAGGAAAAAAGTCATCACTTTCAGGTTTATTTAGCAAAACTGATTGCCATGCAATGATATTAAATGTTCTCGGCCAGAATGGCCAATCTGAGTCAAATTTATAGCTAGAAGGAGTTATATTTCTATGATCCAACATGGGTGCGATAAGAAAAAGAGATTTGATCTTTGGACCATTAAGATCGCGTTCCTTAATAGCTAATGATGCGGCAAGACCTCCACCTGCACTCTCACCAATTACAACAACTTTATTTTTATCTATGTCAAATTTTGCATAATTTTTATTTATCCAAACGAGTCCTTCGTGACAATCTTCGACAGACTGCGACAGTGAATGTACAGGTGAAAGTCCATAATTTATGTCAACGATTATTGAATTTGTCCTCTTTGCTAGACTAAGCATCGTTTGTGAACCTCCTTGAACATCTCCTGACAGAAAACCTCCCCCATGTATATGGTAAACAACTGGAAGCAACGCATTTGATTCAGTGGGCTTATAGATTAGCATAGGCAAGTCACGGCTATGCGTTCTTATTGAAATTCTGATAACATCAATTTTCTGTTCTTTATTCTTATATTTTTCAGATAGTGATTCAATAGGTTGAAGACTATTGAGGTACTCTTTCAAAAAACTGATTTTATCATTTAATGAGGTTTTGGAGTCTATTATCCTTAGTACCTTACCAACGTCCTTTTGTCTCTCAACAGCTATTTTTTTGAAATCCGAAGGTAAATACTTAACCATTTTGTTCGACGTTTCCATGATGTTATAAATTTGTGCGATTTATTTCAATGTTTTGACAACTTCTGCTCTGTTAAACAAAGATCCTGATTCCCGCTCTTTTCATTGATCTTCTCCTCCAATTGCTACCTTTAGAGTCTTAATTTATCTCATTCACCACCTTCCCTGCCTTGTGGTTTATATAGTTATATATCTATCTTTGATATTTCCCTTTGATATCTCCCAACCAGCCTGCATGATTTCTGTTCCCTGCTAACACAGTTCTCTCCGAACCTCTCCTCGACGACAGAAAATATACCATCGGTTCCGGATTGTTAATGAGGATCTTAGGCTTCCCATAATGTCCATCCCGTCGATAGTGGATAACAGGTAGATAAATGAAGGAGCCCATAATCAGTCCTGGATTGAAGTTTTGGGCGGACGTCCACTCTTTCCCATTCCCTCGTCATGGGTAGCCAATGCTGTCTAAAAAACTAACTCTGTTCTGTGATACTTTATAACAGTAATGGTCTTGACTCTTTTCCGTTCTCAAAACATTGTGCAATGTAATGCACCTGTCGTGTTCGTGGCGTAGGCAGTCTCAGTCGAACCTGCTTCAGTGATCTCAGGTCAATCCCCCCTCTGTATAGGTATTCATCCTTCATGGACTGCCAGGTGGCCGACGCACTCGCGGGGAACGGATCTCCGCACAGATCGACACCACGCAGGGTTATGGCCAGTGAGGCCAGCCTGTTCCTGTCGTAGTTCCGATCACAGTTGTTGCATCTGGATATCTTCCACGCAGGGTGCTTTACCATTTTACTGCATATGGGACACTCTGAGGATGTCCCTCGTGGATTCAAATTGCATTATGACAACAAATTACCAGCGTATATGGTATTGCTCATTAACTGTTAGACCCCTTTTTAGTTGCCCCTTTATCTATAATTTTAATATACTTCCTCAGAGAGGGGTTGGAAATCTCGTCTATTCCAAAATTCAAAAGTATGAAAGAAAACATTAGCAGGGATATCATTAGGCCAGGAGGGAGAATCCACCACCACATCCCAGTTAAATAGGCCTCATTGCTGATTGACCAGTACAGCATAGTTCCCCAATTTATTTCTAGAAGATTTCCTATCCCCAAATATTCTACGAAGGTGAGACCAAGAACCCCATATATAGCAGTAAAAAAGAAATTGGAAACAATAATTGGAAAAATGGCCCTGACAATCTGTCGGAAAATTATGCTCATCCTATTTTCCCCTATCAAAAGTGACGAAAAAATAAAATCCCTTTTTGCTATGGATAGTGTTTGTGCCCTGAAAGTTCTAGCACCAAATGCCCACCCGGTGAATGAAAGGATAAAAATCATTGGGATATATCCCAAGGACTGACTGATTCCAAGTAAAAATGTTCCGAAAAGCATTATAATAAGTATACCCGGTATTACAAGGAATATATTTATCACTGCATCTATAACACTCCTTACCCTTTCGGATGAAAAGCCCGCCATTACCCCTATTGTTATTGCTATTAATGTTGCGATGACACCAACAGAAAGTCCAACCGCAAGTGTCGGACCTGCACCAGTCATCAATTGCGAAAATATATCCTGTCCATACGCCGTGGTTCCAAGAAGATGAGCTAACGTAGGGGGGCTATTTTTGTGAAATAGAAACTTATTTGGGTTATAAGGAGACATAATCCCACCAAATATACCCATGAAAAGAAAACCTAAAAGTAAAATAAAGCCAGTTTTAGCCTTGTTGTTTGATAATACCTGTCTCATCGAAGTTGATAAAGCGGATTGTATTCTCAATTTTTTTCTGGTTGTATATCTCACAGTGTCTCCCTTTAGATTGTGTCCTGAGTCCATTAATTCACCTGCCCTCCTGTTTGGTCCTTGGGTCCAGAATACCATATAATAGATCGACAATAAAATTTGCTGCAAGCACAGCTAGAATAACCATGAGAAATATTCCCTGAATTAAGGGATAGTCGAGTGAATCGATAGCAGTAACCATATATAATCCCACTCCGGGGTAGGAAAAAATTTGTTCTTCAAGAAGCACTCCTGTTACCGAGAATCCAAGTGCCATGGCAAAACCGGTGAGATTTGGTAAAATAGCGTTTCTATATGCTATTTTTGTAATTTGATTTTTTCTAAACCCCAAATTTTCTGAGAAATTTATGAAGTCACTGTTAAGAGATGGTATTATATTATTACGCATGCCTAGTACCCATCCTCCAAGTGATGTAAAGACAATTGTGACTATTGGAAGTATTGAATGGTAAATTACGCTAACTATGAAAACTAAATTGAAACCGGGTGTTGTTGTAACACCATATGCTCCAGCTATGGGAAAAATACCGAGATCAACACCAAAAATAAGAAGTATTATGAAACCCAAAACAAATGCTGGAAAAGACGCCATGAACATTGTAAAAAGATCTATAGAAACATCTTTGTAAGTATTACGATTTATTCCAACATAACGTCCTAGAATGTTTCCGATGAAGAAAGATATAACTGTGGAAGTAGCTACAAGAAAAAGTGTCCAAGGCAATGCTCCTGCCAGAATCGTGGAAACAGGATCAGGGTAAAATGAAAGGGAAATCCCAAGGTTTCCATGGAATAAGTTGACTACATATTGAAAATACTGAATATATAAAGGGGCATGTGATATACCGTATTCAACATCTAACTGATGTAGGAATGAAGGATTTATATTGGATGTTCCATTTTTGAGTATAGTGTCATACACTAATTGGGCGGGATTCCCAGGTATCAGTCTTGGAAGTATGAAATTTATGGTTAGCGCAGAGAAGAACACTACGATGAACCCTATGGTTTTCTTGGCTATGTAATTGTACGGGATACTCATATTAATCAACAATAAAAATTAATGATATAGACTTATGTCTATTCATCTTTCTTCTTTTTCCTATATGATCCAATATAATAGGTTATTCCTCCAATAATTGCAATGGCTGCAACAATTCCACCTATTTCGGTGTATGAATAAGTCAGTGGCGTAGATGATACACTCTTTCCGTATAGATGAAGAGCTACAACCTCCATTGAATTTGGGGCCCATGGAACCGGTACCCAATAGTCATTGTTTGCGTTTGGAAAACCACCAACAGTTTTGTTAACATATTCATACCAATCCGCTGAATAGACAAGTGGGATAACTGGCATCTGATTCAACATAATTGATACCATCTTATTTACAGAAGCATTCTGTCCACTTGAAGAAGACGTCACGCTGAAGTTGTTGTAAGCAGACATAAAACCTGTTCCCGTAGAATTCCATCTTTCATCGTTCAAAGTGGCTGTTTGACCTATTTTCGTAACGTTCCCTATCAGTCCGCTGTAATCATACCATGGGTTTGGACCGGATCCAGCGAATACATATTGGGCAAGAGTAAAGTTCCCACTTGCCACATCAGTAGATACCTCTGAATTTGTTGGGGTTTCTATATTTATTTTTAAACCTATATCTGCAAGATCACTAGCAATAATGGCAACGTCTGCATCCCAATCTGTATATCCTGCTACAGTCATGAGTGTCATTGCGGGTATCTTAGTTCCATTAGGATAATAGAGCCTGTTGTTGGTTATGTTATAATTATGATCCTTGAGTATGTCCTTAGCCAAAGTCACATTATATGTCGCTAAAAGATTTGCATTATTCAGGTTTGTCTTGTTTAGCCAGAAAAGCTGCTGTTGCAATATATTCGCTGCATTTGACGGTTTTTCATACCCATATTCTCCAGATATTGAAATACTACTTCTGTTTATTGCAAGACTAAGAGCCTGCCTAAAGAATGAATGATTCAATGGTGATATCAGATCGTTAGTAAGAAGAGTGACTGGTTGTGTAGGTGGGAAAAAATAATGGTTATAAGCCGGATCTTTCGATGTGAAAGTTGAAGTTATATTCGGGACGAAGAGTGGTGCCCATTGAACCAGGCCCTTTGCAACCGCCAGTGTAGCAGAGCCACCACTTGTATAGTCAATGTAAACGATACTGTTTAAATGAGGTTCGTTTGGTTGCCAGTAATTGGGATTCCTGGTTAATGTTATTTTCTGTGAGCTAAAACTACTGACAAGATACGGACCGGTACCTATTGGGTCTTTCACAACCTGACTCGCGGGTTTTGTTACGTTTTTCCAGAGTGGTTCTGGAAGAACAAAATTGGATCCTACATAAAAGAAATAAGGTATATTCGCAGTCTTAAACTGAAACTTCACAGTGTAATTTCCAGATGTGTAAATGCTACTAATGGCACTCCATTCAGCAAGGCTTTTCATCTGTAAATCGAACGTAAACTTAACATCCGTAGAGTTGAGTGGCATTCCGTTAGAGAACGTAACATTATGTCTTATATTTATTGTAAGAAGAGTATTGTTACTACTCCATGAGTATCCAGTGGCCAACCACGGCAATACTGTGCCGTTAAGTGGGTTTATCTGGAAAAGTGGTTCATAGAACAAAGAAGTTATTCCTGCAGGGGGGCTGTATGGATCGAACGGATTAAAATTCTCCACGAATGCGGGTGTTGGACCTGTATTAATATACACTGTGCCCCCCTGTGAAATATTGTTACCAGTGGCAACTGTAGAACTTACATTTCCGCCATTTCCAGATTGCGGAGTGTTCATAACACTGGCAAATCCAAGTGCCAGCATAACTACTGTTACAAAAATTACCATAGCCATTGTTATACTTTTTGATTTCATCTTTTTCCTCCAAATGATTAAAAAGTAAAAAGGATTTTCAGTATTAAATAGTTGGCAAGCTACTCTATCGTATAGTATATTTTGAAATGATATAAAGGGGATTTTCTGAAACCCAGTTCATCTTCATCACTGTTCGATCCAGATTCCATGTCCATGTTCTAGAGAAACCATATTTCAGCAGACAATTTACACTATTACAGACCAATACGCTTATTCATGTCAACCAGAACATCATGTATGGACATAGTGTCAACGTCAATTGAAAATTCCCCAAAATCGCCAGAATAAATTTCCACACTCGTAATTCACTTTTTATCATTTTATTTCACCTCATTTATATTTGTGTTAGCTAACTTCTTTCTCTCCTTCAGTCTGTAGGAATCCCCTCTTATATTGACAACAGTGCAGTGGTGCAGTATCCGATCCAGGACAGCTGATGCCATAACTTTACCTCCATGACCTCTCCTCGCTCTGAGAATAACTTGTTGGATGTGTATATTGTTGAGTGTTTCTCGTATCTGGACGACACGAACTGGAAGAACAGGTTGGATTCTTCCCCTGTGAGAGGAAGATAACCAATCTCATCCACAATCATCAGTGGGAATATTGCATACATCGCCAGTCTGTAGGACAACCTGGATGAGAGGAAATCCTTCTATAATATCTGGACAAGTTTCACTGCAGTTACATAATATATGGATATCACGGATAATGCAGGCTGCCGCCATGGCTCACTCAGAAACAGTGTTACATGGGGAAATACTGAGGTATTGATCAGGAAAATGGAAACCGAGAAAGAGGGTGGCAAATATATTGAGGGGAAAAAGAAAGGGTGGTGAAACGACAGAAACTGTATCATAATTCTTTTTGAGATCTGTCTAGAAATGTGAGAAACAGTACAATAACAGGAAAACGATCACTCTGTGAGAGACTATATATTCTGTCATCAAGACTGACGATCTTCCATGGTGGTTATATATTCGTTAAAAAGATTACTAGGGTGTGTTCCAGGCGTATGTTCATGTATCTGGGGCATAACATGTTGTGAATGATGAGAAAGAAAAAAATGCTGTAACTATAGCTTGAGCTATAGAAATTTAAGGATAAGAGGATAGAAATCGAAGTAATAAATGAGAAAGATGACAATTCCTGGTAACTTAACCATGAAACCACAGCAATTTCCCGGAAACATGATTTGTTAGGTAAAATTAATAGGTTGTTAGAAATCATCAGTATGTGCAGGAAACTGATCTGTTTTCAGGATTGTCAAAGTTCGGACTCTCTCCTTACGAAATTAAAATTTATGTGACTTTACTGATTCTGGGTCCACAGAATTCAACTTCCGCTGTTAAGAATGCCGGGGTCCCACAACCTAGGATTTACGATCTTTTTAACTCACTTATAAGGAAGGGATTCATTGAAGTCAGCCCTGGTAAGAAGAAGGTTTATAGGGCTATCCCGGTTGAAATGTCTCTGCGAAAAAAAGTCGTCCTCTTAGATAGCTACATTAATGAACTTGAGGAATATGTGGAACAGACCCGGATAAACAAAAGCGCAAAATCCCCTTACCTGTGGTTAATAGAGAGCCAAAAAAAAATAGACGAAAAAATCTCATCAATGATTTCCGGGGCAAGAAATGAAATTATATTATCGCTTTCTGCTGCTAGGCTGAAATCATTAACTGTACATATTAAATCTGCTTTGAGTAGAGGTGTTACGATTGCCCTTGTTCTTTTCTCCGATTCCACAGATGATGATATTAAGGCCCTTCCCAGAGAAATAATAATTAGGAAACGAAATGAGAGTGCTGCCGAAGTTGTGTTGGCGGATAGAAGAGAGGGAATGATAAATGTATCAAGTATGCAAAAAAGTTCTCAGTTTGCTCACTATTTTGAGGAAGATGAGCTTATTCACGTTTTGAATTACTATTTTTATCATATTTTATGGATTCCATCTACTCACGTATCTGATTTTACCGCGAGAAATTACAGGAATCTCTGCACAAGCTGGCTTGCCTGTGAAGCAATAGATTCATATTTTGCAAATGGTTATGAATTGAAAGGTAGTGTGGAGGGCTTTATGGGAGATAGGTTGACGACTATCGATGGCAGAATTGTCGGAACTGATAGAATATTAGGTATAAGACAGACTTTTTTCATCCATGATGGTCACAGAACCTACTCAGTGGGTGGTAAAACAGGACACCTTGAAGATATGAGGTTTTTACACTTAAGGATATCAGTAGGGCCCTCAACAAAAATTCCATGACGCTTTGTGTAATTCGTCCCATTTACAACTTTGACAGAGACGTTGTCACTTAAAAAATTGTTAGTTACAGTTCTGCGACAAAAGTCGCCCAATAATACAATATCATAAGGTTGTGAATCAATTCCTTTTCAGAAGTCTGGGATTTAAAATCTATCCTTTCTTTTGTGTAACCTGTAATTCTCTTGTCTGAAGAGAACCCAGATTCAGACAGATTTCTTCTGAAGCATTCCGTCAGATAATCCATGGGGGTCCGCAATGAATGTTCTGATTATATTCATGTCGGTCTGGTAGAAGACAGGCGTAGTGATTGGATTTACCTGAATTTAACCCTGATCTCCCACGGGGACTAATAAGCCAATCCTATTTCATACTTCCCCACTGGAATTATAGAGTAGATCGCTGGCGTTACCCAGAAACCCCCCTCGCCGAACAGTTATGGTGGTATGGTGTCCATTATGTAGAGCCCGCTTTTCTTTATGGTTTAGCTTCTCCAGTTGCTTGGCAGGTTGTGCTGTCTGCAATACATATACATGAGGCGATCCTGTGCGTATTCCCATATTCCGTTGAATACGTCGGATGCAAGGCTGTGTGAAAAGTAATTCCCCATCCTCTCAATACGGGAATGAGGATCTCCTTCGCCTCTTCGGGTGTTGTCAGTGCCAGTGCATTGTTTCCTGTCAGGGCAAGTATCCTCTCCCTTATCATCATCTCCGATTTAGGAGAGGGAAACCATC
>JAJZOT010000049.1 GCA_021847855.1 Thermoplasmata archaeon
ACACCGTCAGGATAACCGTGTAATTGGAAGTTAAGGTGACGCTGAAATTCTTGTCTCTGACGCCATTTATGTATACGGAACTGTTCAGTATCTCAGCTATAGTTGTGTTTCTCATGTCTTTATAGGGCACAGAAACCGTCATTGTTCCATTGGTTGTTGCCGTGAAATTCACAGATATTAACCCATTCCCATTTGCGATCCTGGATACAGTTACATTGTATCCATTCGCCGTCGTACTGTTATGCGTCATGGAAGAATTAGCTGCTGTTGGTTCCTTCACCAGATTGAAATTCACAATCATAGAAGATGTGATGCTCAAGTTCCTGGACATTGGGAAATATCCGTCGTAGTATACCGAAACCGTGTATTTTCCTGCAGGGACTGAGATCGAATAATAACCTGTGGCATTTACGTCTGCCATGTATCCATTAACAAGGACTGAGGACCCCATAGGCGTGACACGACCGGAAAGTGTCACTGAGTTGCTTATGCGTGATAAGGCCACATTTTCATGTGTTGCTTTTCCAGCAGTTATAGTTACATTGTAAATCCTGCCCTGATATCCGTTCATTGTGGCGGATAGGTAATAGGTGCCTGGTTTGAGAGACATATTGTACGTTCCCTGGTATACAGGCAGTATAATACCATTGACGACGAGGGTCGCACCGGAAGGTGTTACGCTACCTGTCAGAAACCCATATCCAGTTGGTGACATTGGGATGTTTGTAGCGCTAAGGGACATGTTGACGATCTCGAAGAATCCATCTCCAGACGCCATTAATGTTTCCCTGGTCATGATACCCGAGGTCGTGTCTATGTAAACGGCAACGGAGAGATTCATCTGGTTCGATTGATTTGTTCCAATTACCTCGTCGGTGACAAATGTTCCGGCCTGGACCGTGATGGTAGTCTTCGTGATAACTTTGGTGGAATTTATGCCCTTGAAAACTGCCGGAAGCATACCTGCGTTAACTTCTGCAAGATTCGTAACATTCAACGCCATAAATGAGGAAGGAGGATCAGTAAAAGTACCGTTGAAAGATGCGTTTGACGAAGAACCCGTACCCGATGAGAAAAGATCTGCAGTTCCAGATACGTTAACAGTGAAGCTACCTGTTGCCGAGTTGACTGATGATATCTTGAATTCAGTAAACGATTTCCTGGTCCTCGTTCCAATGGAAAACGGTGGATGTCCTGGACTGTGGACATTGGTAGCAACGATCTGACCTGAAAATTCCACTCCGGTGGTATTTATGGACTCGTTGAGGAGAATACCTGTATCATAAGATACGTAGTATGAAATACTGCCGGGTGTCGAGGAATTACTGAATGTGACTTTGTCGCTTTTGTACGTCGTAGCGTTTACTGTAAAGCTCACGTTGCTTTCAACACTAATGTTTAGATTTGATGGCATAAGCCCAGAGTCGAAGTAATAGAGCGTTTCTGTTGTAAGTGCCGGAAAGGATGTTGTCGTTTGATTATCAAAAGACATCAGAAGACCATTAGAGTCAGATAATGAAGTGTTATTCACATAAGTTTTTGAATAAATTGTGGAATTTGACAGAACGGTTTCAAGTGAATACGTACCATTTGTAGAGATATTAAATATTGACATGTTGACGTTAAACTTGCCGCTCATAGACGATGACCTGATTGAAAAAGAATAATTGGCATACGCACCGTTTACAAACCAGTACGGATTCACGGAACTGAGATTTGACGGAGGAGCGTTGCCGGTTATGTTATTTGAATAGTTCATGTATGCGCCATTAAATCCCCACAGCGGTGTGGAAGAGGATGGAGTGGATGATACATTGCCGGGTGAAGTTGCTGATGATAGATTCGTCATTAAAAGCATTGAAACTATCAGTACAATTGGAACAACAAGTGTTATATGCCTACTAAGCGATCGAACTTTCGACATGACCAACCTAGAGAAATCTGCCCATTTTAATCAGTAAGACACTTAAAGTGTCGTATTTTGCCAAATTTAATTACTGACCGTAAACCATTGCCGTATTATCTTATTGGAACGCATACGATTAACTTGCATGAAAATAGCGCATATTGGCACTTTTCTTATTGCACATACTTAGAAAACAAATCACCCATCGATACAGTAAGAAAGTTGTTAGTGGCTAAAAATGGGACCCGCCATACCTCAGACTCGCAATGAAAAAAGGACAAACCGTGAAATGAATTGGTAATCATGAGTCACTTTCCATTCAGGTGCACTACCAGAATCTGGAAAGTAATTTATGGAAATTATGGGATTTCCGGGGTTGCTGATGTGTTTTACTTTTTATTTTTTGCGAAACTCAAGTTCAAATAGTACAATATCCAGTTTGCCTACCCTGTCTTTTCCATCCAGTCTGAGAAGCCTCTTCGATGAAATACCAGTTTCTGTCGTGAGTAATTTGAAGAACACTGATATTTCTATATCTCCGACAAATATATAACAAATTTTTAGCCTTCACCTGGAAATAAAATCAATTTATTGTCGGTGATAAAATCAACGCAAAAATATGGTCGCATTAATAACCATTACTATATTAGAATGTTTATTTGGAGCGTAATATTTATATCTTAACTTGAGTGAAATGTTTGAAAACTGTTATGACGATCACAATGAAGAAATCCAATGAAATAGAGATATCAAAGTTATTATGGCCCTTCTCTAACGATGTGCAGATTATTCCGATCTCGCAGTCTGCCTGGCAGATCACATACAATTCAACTGAGACCCCGCCATCGTTCTATGATCTTACCGGTATAAGTAACAGCATTGGCAAAACGTGTTCAAAGTTTGAGCCTGACCTGTTGGGTGTGGGTCCATCACCAGAGGCTACCAAGCAGGAGATTCGTGTTTCATGATCACCATAGACGATCCTGTTCAATTCGGAAAAATACGAATCAGACAAATGGTGACAAGATGATTTGTGATGAAATATCCAAGAATATAATACGTAAATTTCAATGGCCAAGAGGCGGAGACTGCAAGTACATCAGCAAACCTTCTGCCTACAGGATAGCCAGGGACCTGGATGTACACCCCAATACAGTGAAGTTGCGGCTGAATGAGATGTTTGATTCTGGTTTAATACGCGGTGTCAAATTCTATGCCGACGATGCATTCATGCCTTGGAATCGTTACTTCATAATGACTCGAAAGACTGGGAATGTTCCTAAAGTTGTATATGAACATTTTCAGGAATTACCTTTCGTAGAAAGGGTGATCTTTGGAACACTTTACGTACCGGATTCTGTAAATGGTTCAGATGTTATAACAGTAGAGAGAGAGTTCTCAAGCATATCTGTGATCGCACATGATGACGAGGATCTGGAGAAAAAGGTAGATATGATCAAAGGACTTTTTACCAGGGACCTGAATATTATTGAAGTTATGAGGGACACACCAAAAGAGATTCGAACACTAAGTGGAACAGATCTTACCATAGTTAATGCGATACTGTATCAGGACCCGTTGGTCATGAGCATTAATAAACTGGCTCAGCAGCTTGGTATCCCGGCACGCACTCTCCGCAGAAGGGTGGAGAAACTGTTGGAAGATGGCGTAATTTACGAGGAGGTCTCTCTGGATACGAATAAATCCAGTGGGGTTATGATCACAAGCGTTATCATGAAAGGTGATCTTCACAATTGGCTTCCCACTATCTCCAAGTCTGAATTTCTTAGGGAGAGATTGCTTCTTTATAAGAATTTCTCGAGATTCTCATTTTTTATATTTTACACTGAGACCTTTTCTGTCATCGATGATCTTACTGCAGAAGTTACTGGAATCGATCCAAGCAGTCTAGTTACATACAGAAGCGGATCATACAATAATCCATACATTAAATATCCAATGCCGGAAATGGTAGCGCGGTAAAGCAGGGAAAGAGATACATGTTTACGTCCTGATGAACCGGCACCATTATTAATCATGGCGTATGACATAATTTAAGTGTAAAGCAAGTAATTTACGGTCTCAAAAACATAAAAACGAACCGTCGTATTTCTATGTTGTAATTCAATTGTACAGCATTAGGGTTCTTGTGAACATTTTATCCGGACTTGAGACAATAACTGATAGCATGAAGGTATTCATTGTGTCAGAGATGGTTAGAGTCAATCCCTTTGCTACCAACCTTGTTCAATCAAATAGGCACTTTGAGAGTGGTTTTTGATCTGCTGTTTAGCTGGAGGAGGATCTCACTAATCCCTGGATCTTGCCAGAAGGAATGAGATGACAAATGGCACAATTATCCACACGATACCCACTCCAACCACGGAGAACGCTGTAATGCCAACTGAAGAGGCTGGCAATGAGTTCCCTATTCCCGTGCTATATACCCCTGTGTTGAGATCGGAGGCTAGTGTTGGTATGAATGATGGAGATATTGCCGATAATATCACTCTTAGAACAATGGAACTCTTCAGTGCCAGGTTAACATGCGATTCAAAGAGTATGACATCAATTATGAGACCCCAGAACAGTGCCAGTATGAAGAACAGCCCAATTCCTGTCCCAAGGATGCTCCCCTGTGCCTTCAGGTACTGTGATGTTAGATATATGAGACCGGAGAATGCTATTGCCTCCGCAGTGTAACCTAGAGCTATGCTGAAGAATGTATGACTGGAAATCCATGAACCTGTGTACCTGAAAATTATCAGATCAGCTATGCCTTCCGCAACCCCTATTGCAAAAAGGAAGCTCAGGGAACCAGCAGTGAACCTAGACATGAAGATTCTTCCCTTTGTAACCGGTCTCGCAATAATGGATTCCAGAACCCCGGACGTCTTGTCCTTTCCGTAATAGAAATATGCTGAGAAAATCCCCAGTATAGGTATGAGAAACTCGAATGGTAGTGTAATGGATGATTCCAGTATACCGCCTGCAGAAACTGATTTGTAAAGCACTGCAAAAGTTCCAGCGTTGAAATCTTTGCTGGTGTTGAAAAGTTCCACAGTTACAGGAGTGTTAATTGCGGTATTATTGAGTGGCATGGAGACTACCGTACTTTTGATTCCACTTATCGTTTTAAGGTATAACATTCCTGAATTATGGTATTTTGGAAACGAGAAACTGTTGTTATCCAGCTGATAATAAATTTTTTCTTCAGGCATGTATGTTCCGGCGGGGGAAGCGTAATATATAAAAAGATTGGAATGGGAAGTGCTGCTTGTATTTGCGACAGGAAACATATAAAGATATGCAGGTCCTGGAATATTGCTATCTGCAGGTGAAGCCCCGTTGGCATTGAAATTTGGATAAAAGGATAACTTCGAGCTAAAATTTTCGTAATAAGCTGTCGTCGATGAAATATTTAGGCCACTCACGTATTCGGGAGTGTAAGAGTACTCCACATTAGTCCAGTTTGCTGAAACGCTGGAATTAAAGAAGCCGTAGCTGTTTGTGGTGCCGTTCAGATAATAAGAATTGGTTGGGTTCAGTTGACTTGAAGTTAAGCTTCCGTTGTAAAGCAGGGATGAGACCAAAAACCCGGACAAAGGCCTGCCATACCCATTGACAGCGAGATCTGAAACGTATGTATGCCCTCCCGACTGATATATTTCTGGCATAACATATGCCACAGTAGCCGGCGATGGCCCAGAAGATGAAGATATTGAATTACCTGATGAAAAAGCAAGAGCTGCAGTAATCAATATGATCAGCACTATCATGATTATCGTGAATTTCCCTGTCAACGTTCTTCTGAAATCGTAAATGAAATCCCTCATTTTCCACCACCAACCAGTTCCAGGAAATATTCCTCAAGACCCTCACTTTCTGTGCTCAGGGAATTTATCTGGTAGCCTGCTCTGAACAGGGCATCCGAAACCCTGTATGTATCAGCCCTTGCCACTTTCATCTCTGTTATTTTGTAAATGTTGCGATCCTTTGACACATTCCCGAAAGGTTGCAGAATGGAATCCACATTCTCATCTGGATTCCGGATCTGTATCCTGATGGATACTTTTCCAAGGTTGGAGAGTTCTGACCTCTCCACAATCTTGATTATTGACCCTCTTCTGATTATGGCTATCCGGTCTGCAACATTCTCCAATTCAGACAGTATGTGTGATGATAGAAAAACAGCCTTTCCCTCTTTTTTCAGGGAAACCATGAAATCCCTCATGTTCTTGACACCCTCCGGATCTAGACCGTTAAGTGTCTCATCGAAAAGGAAGTTGTCAGGATCACCCATCATGGCTGCTGCAATGGAGAAACGCTTTTTCATTCCCTGGGAGTATGATTTCAGTGGTATTTTTCTGGCATCCCAGATACCGAACTTCTTGAGTAGCATGACTGCTTTCTCCTCAGCGTCGCTGGGATTAATGCCGTAAAATCCCGCGTAGTATTTCAGGAGGCTGACTGCCTTCCCGTTTGGATCGAAATTAGGAAGTTCGGGTACCCACCCTATATGTTTAGAGGATTCCACCTTCTCCTTAACAATGTCTTTGCCGTTGATCAACACCTTTCCGGAAGTTGGGAAAATAATGCCGCAGAGAATTCTTATAGTGGTTGTCTTCCCCGCCCCATTCAGTCCAGCAAATCCCATGATCTCCCCTGCATTGATTTCAAGGCTGAGATCTTTCACTGCTGGAGGTCTGCCTTTACTGTACTGTTTGGTGAGTCCGGTTATCTGAATCATTCTTCGATTATGAATGAACTATATTTAAGACCTTGCATAAAATCCGTTAAAAAATTTATGAATACACATTTAGTTCCATTGACTGATGCAAGATAATGGGTACCCGGGCTTCCCTGGCTGTAAATCTGGAATAAAAGATACACTCGTAATCCTGTCCAGAATGTCATTGATACAGCCCGTATGATACCGTGGAGAAATAGGAATTCATTTCAAATGAGCACCAAACGATTGTGTGAGGCAATATCCGAATTTTGTGAACAAACGCCAGATATTTGATATATATGGTATCAGAATAGTCTTAGAATTTCTACTACATTTATAAAGGGCATATCTCAACAAGTCCAGTAATTCTCGTGGTTTTTCATGGATTTAATAATTGATCGATAGCTTAATGCCGTAGTGGAACACATTTTTCTTTTTACACTACAGGAAAAAGGGTATATATGATGAAAAAGAGCCCTATACACCTCTTAGGCGTAATATGCATCATTGAAAAACCCTAAGCATATTTTGACGCCATATTCCGATATTGTAATATTGATCCTAAACCCTTAATATTATTGCAAAAATACAGATAAATGAAATTGGGCATCTATTTTGACGTGAAAAAAGAAGTCGCCGAGAAATGCACCGAAATAACCGGAATTCCCTCTGTTGTGAAACCTGATTATGCAACGGACATTGAGCTGATACAGGAAGATTTCATAGTTGGTCCTGAAACAAAGCTCATTCAGACGGTTACAGCAGGTGTTGACCATGTAAAAATAGGTAAAATACCTGCAAATGTTACATTCTGCAGCAATGCTGATGCTTTCTCTGATCCGGTAGCAGAACACGCATTTGCAATGATCCTTTACCATATAAGAAAAATAAGCACCTTTGATTCAATGACAAGGAATGGGACATGGAAGAAGCTGCCTGTGTCATCCCTTAAACACAGGACTCTTGGAATACTTGGATATGGAGGTATTGGGAGGAGCTGCGCCAGAATTGGAAAAGCACTGGGAATGAACGTACTTGCATATACAAGAACACCTGGTACCAAAACTAATGTTGACAGATACGTTGATTCCGCCAAGGATCTGTTCAGGGAAAGTGATGTTGTGATAATAGGGCTTCCCCTGACAAAACAGACACGAGGATCTGTGGATTCAGATCTACTCTCAGTCTTCAGGGGGAGCATAATAGTGAACGTTGCAAGAGCAGACGTGGTGGACAGAAAATCTATGCTGGATTTCCTCAATAATAATCCGGAAAAGGAGTACCTTTCTGACGTATGGTGGGGAGAACCTAAAATTGAGAAGCATTTACCAGAAAATGCAGTGCTTACTCCCCATGTCGCAGGACTTTCACCGGACCTTGTTGAAGAGGCACTTGTCCATGCATGCTATAACATAAAATTATACCTTGATGGAAAACCCGGGAACATTGTGAAAAGGGAGGACTATCTCTGACCTTTATTTATAAACGTTATCATCTTGATATTATTGGGATTTGACCTATTTGTTCTAAGAATGCCGGAAGTATAAAAATGTTCCCGGAACCACTTAAATAACATGACCGCCTAATGCAAATATGTCCCAGGGAACCATTGAGGGTCCAAGGAAAAAACATTATGAACTGCAAAAGGGGTCTGTTGGAACATGGCAGGGAGCCTTCTATTCATTGGCCCAGGTAGGGCCTGCCGCCGATATTGCCATACTTCTCATCGGAACTTTTGCAGATGTTGGCTTCAGGTCAGTGACCGCCATAATCGTTGCATGGCTCATTTATGGACTGTGGATGATTACTCCATATGAATTCTCTAAACTGAGATCAAATGCAGGAGGATATTACGCCTATGCTGCAGCCTCTACGAAATCTGGATTTTATGGTCCGGCAACTGCCTTTTCGTGGCTGTATGAGAATCTCACATCTTCTGCCTTTGCAATTCTCGGTATTTCGTCTTTCCTATTCCTGCTTTCAGCCCAGATATCGGCGTTCAAGTATCTCTGGGTCGTATTCGCAGTGGGAATGATTGTGTACATAACAGTTGTCCCCTATCTGGGGATCAGGCCTTCCGTTCAATATACGTTCATCACAGGCCTTGCAGAGGTTCTTTTCCTCTTTGTTGCAGCCGTCATCATTATTGTTGAGGTGGGTCCGGGAAATTCCTTTGTTCCCTTCACGCTTCCTGTTGGAGTTCTTCCAATATTCTTCCTCTCCATGATATTCTCAATCAGCGATTTCACAGGCATAGGGATATCCACAACTATTTCTGAAGAGATCCAGGAGCCAAAGAAGAAGATAAAGAATTCACTGCTTCTATCCTACCTGTTTTCAGGCCTGGCTCTCATACCTGCCACTTATGCAC
>JAJZOT010000050.1 GCA_021847855.1 Thermoplasmata archaeon
CTCAGGATTTTTATAAGGAAACTTATGATTTTGTCAAGAAGCACAAGGCAACGAACAATGAATTCATTGACAGATTCGCGAGGGGAGAGATTTCAGAGGATGAATTCAGGCGCTTTTCTATTGAATTCTACCACTTTACTCGTGAGTGGCCATCAATTCTGTCTGTGCTTCTGGTGAACACTCCAGACGAAAATGATGCTGCGAACCTGACCACGATCCTTGTCTCAGAGCTTGGGGATAATGATCCTAACAAAAGGCATGAATTGCTCTACAGAAAGTATCTCAGAAGCATCGGCATTGAACCAGGGGATATGGTTAAGAGGGAGCAGTTACGGAACACGAAGGCGTGGCTTGACGGAATGAGAACATATTTCGCAGGAGATCATTTTGAGGCGCTTGGGGCTGAATTCGGACTGGAAAACATGGCCATTCCCATGTGGGACAAAATTCTTGCCGGAATGAAAATCTGGACTGAACGCCACCATCAGTATTCGAAAATGGACATCAGATATTTCTCTTTTCATAGAGAACTCGAGGAACATCACGAAGAAGCCATGGAAAATATTCTCGGTACTCATAAGGACAATCCAGAAGCGAGAGAAAAGTTCATGAAGGGCGCTAACGGAATCCTGTCACTTGAGGAGAAATTCTGGCTTGGTCTGTCGGATTCTGTAAATTAGTGATATAAATAATATATTACATCTTCATTATCTTTTGTGACTTTGAATCATCCGGCGTTTTTTCTGATGCGTCATGGAGAAACGAATTCAAATAAGACCGGCATCTGGCAATGTTCAATTGATGAACCGTTGAATCTGGCTGGTGTGAATCAATCTCTGGACATGTCTTGGACAATCCGGAGCATAAAACCTGATATTGTTATCTCAAGTGACTTACGCAGGGCTATAGAAACTGCCACAATAGCGTTAGGAAACGGGCATACCATAATCCTCAATGAAAATCTAAGGGAGAGGAGATGTGGAGAGATTGAGGGTCTGAACAGTTCACAGATAGAAGAAAAATTCGGATTCAGGATGGACTCAATTCTTAGCAGTGAACTAGACAAAGTACCTGGTGCGGAAAAGCTGGCTGATTTTGAGCAGAGGATAAGTGGAGCGATAGAGGATATAATTTCAGAATATCCTGACAAAAGACTGCTTGTCGTTACGCATGGCGGAGTCATCAGAATGTTCTACAGCAAATTTGTAGGCCAACTCCCAAATCGTCCCGTGTTCAAAAACTGTTCAATCCTCGGCCTTCGCGCAGAATCTGGCAGATGGACTGTAAACGAGAATCACAATGCTCTTCTCTAAAAAGATTTCCAGTAAAAGGTTGATGAACAGGCGTGATTATGTTTCAGCCAACCTGCAAACTTAAGATTAATATAATCAGCACTTTTTAGGCAGAAGTCGGATATCAATGAAGTATGCAAACATCGTTCACGCGGGCAGAAAACAACTGGGAATTGGAATTGGCGATCGAATAATTCCAATGGATATATTTCAACAGGTGGTTGGACATCATTATGCTGGAATTCAGGGGATATCTGAACTCCTGGATAACTCTGATCTGGAATCCAGGCTGATATCAGATTTTAAGACACATAACAAGAAACTTTTTGGTGTGGCTTTAAAAGAAGATGAAGTCGCATTCCGTCCATGCGCCGAGAATCCCGGGAAGGTTGTGTGCATTGGACTTAATTACAGAAAACACGCACAGGAAACAAACATGAAGATTCCTGAAACACCGGTAATATTCAGCAAATTCTCTGACACGATTGCGGCAAATGATGATGAAGTGCCAATACCAGAAGTTTCCAACAAGATAGATTATGAAGGTGAACTTGCTATACTAATTGGGAAAAGAGCTTTTAATGTTACCAAGGAATCAGCACTCGATCACGTTTTCGGATATTTTGTAGCCAACGACATTTCAGCACGTGACCTCCAGTTTCTTAACGGGCAATGGCTCCTTGGAAAGGCAAGCCCAAAATTTACCCCAGTGGGTCCATACGTTGTTACAGGGGATGAGGTGGGAAATCCGAATGACCTTGACATCAGGACAACCCTTAATGGAGAAATTCGACAGGATTCCAATACATCGGACATGGTTTTTTCATGTGATTATCTTATCCATTACATATCGAAGCATTTCCCGCTTGAACCTGGAGATGTGATCCTTACAGGTACGCCTGAAGGTGTCATACTTGGATACCCACCAGAAAAGCAGGTTTGGGTTAAGCACGGCGATGAAGTTATAATTGAGATCGAGAAACTCGGGAAATTGCGAAACACTTTTGTTTCTGCAAGCAACAAAACATAACCGGTGTAAACTTTTGATCCCGAAATTATTTCCGCACCGTGTTTAATTCTAACCAGAGAATCAAGCCAGGAAATCCTCCGGATAGCCATTTGGAAATTGACTTTTCATGTCACCATCCCCAGTATACCGTCTTTTCTTTTGTGTAGAAATCAAGGGCTTCTTCCCCCATTTCTTTCCACGTGTTTGCCCCTGATTCCTTGAACGCTCCAAAGGGGGCCTGGAGCTCAAGTCCCACAGTTGGTTTGTTTACTTTAACAACCCCTACTTCAACCCCCTCTACGAACCTGTTTATAGAGATGTTATTGTTGCTGATTATCCCTGCTGTGTGGCCGTATGGGACAGAATTGCAGAGTTCTATCGCCTCATCTATATTTTTTACGATGGTCATTCCGAGGACCGGCCCAAATATTTCCTCCCGGAAGATTCTCATGTCTTCCGTAACGTTTTCAAACAGCGTTGGCTGAAGGAAGAGTTCATGTCCAAGGGTTTTTCCACCAAATATAAGCTTGGCACCATCTTCCTGACCAAATCCAATATAGTCTAAATCAGTGGACACTTGTGCCTTGTCAACCACAGGTCCCATGTTAGTCTCGGGGTTAACTCCTGATCCAACTTTCCATGCCGACAGTTTATTCAAGATGGCGGCCTTTAAATTATCATATATATTGTGATGTACCAGAAGCCTGCTCGTTGCGGTGCAGGACTGTCCTGTAAGCCCGAATGCACTTCTGATTGAAAATTCAGTCGCCCTCGCAATGTCGCTAGACTCATCCACATACATTGCATTCTTTCCTCCAAGTTCGAGTTGCACTCTCGACATGTTAGGTTTTTCTCCAACGGCTTTATAAATTCCCTTTCCAACCGGCACTGATCCGGTAAATGAAACGGCGGAAACTAGTTTGCTGGAAAATATCGTGTTGCCGATTGATGAACCTGAACCTACTACTATGTTGAACACTCCATCAGGCAATCCAGCCCTCATAAGTATATCCTTAAGTTTTGCAACCATGAGCGGAGTTTTTGATGCAGGTTTGATAATGACCGTATTTCCAGCTGCCAGTGCTGGTGCGGTCTTCCATACGGGGATTGATAGCGGGAAATTCCAGGGCGTTATCAGTGCAACTGTTCCCAGAGGTTTGCGTATGGTCATAATCCTGGTATCTGTGTCAGCAGAGGGAAACGTTGACCCTCCGAATTTAAAAGCAAGGGCACCATAAAACTTCAAAGTGAGGGCGCTCCTTGTAACTTCAATGATGCTGTCCCTCAGGGTTTTTCCTTCTTCATCAGTCATTAGTCTGCCGATCGAATCCTTCTCAGATTCCATAATCTCGCCGGCTTTGAGGAGTATTTCGCCTCTTTTCGGAGACGGCACAGAGGACCAGAAATCGAACGCATTTGATGCCACCTCAATCTTTATCTTGACCTCCTCAGGCGTCATGGATCGAATTCTAGCTAGAAGATCTGATGATGCTGGATCCAGATCATTTAAAATATCCCCGGAACCATATCCCATGTAATTAGTCAGGTCCTGATATCTGGGTTTTTCAATCATATTTCTTCATTGAGTCTGGGTTATTAAAGTGATACACGGACATTTACGTAATTTCTATTATATATATCCCCAGACATGATTTTCAATGGAAAGAAGTGATTTCCAAAAACGCATTTTTGGGATCGTGCCGCCTCTCGTAACTCCTTTTGATGACGAGGGAGAGGTAGATTACGGACTGTTCGGGAAAGAAGTTGAAAAGATGCTGAAACTGGGGATTTCTGGAGTTTCAGTTGGAGGGAGCACTGGAGAAGGAGAAACACTTTCTCTGGAGGAACTCGTTAAACTCTGCTCAATTGCAAAGGAAGCTACAGGAGACAGGATACCGGTAATAGGCGGAATAATTGCCGATTCAACAATTCAGGTAATAAAGAAAGGTCTGGCCTTGAAAAAGATTGGTGTGGATGCACTCATGATAACTCCTGTACACTATCTCTTCAGTAATGGTGATGCGGGAATACGTGCATTCTATTCCGAAATTCACGAAAAAACCGGCATGCCGATTATTGTGTACAATGTAGTACCATGGAATATTCCGTCTCCGAATATTCTACTAAAAATGGCATCAGAAGGAATCATAGCAAGCGTAAAACAAAGTGGAGGGGACATACATGCTCTGGGAGATCTCCTGGCCCAGGCCAGTTCTAAATTACCTGTTTTCACAGCGATTGATGACATGCTGTTCCCCTCATTCATGCTAGGTGCTGTTGGTTCGATATGCGCAATAAACACTGTTCTGCCTGCAACTTCAATAAAAATTTTTGATGCGGTGAAGAAAGGTGATTACGAAACGGCCCGGAAGTTACACGAAGTTATTCTTCCCGCTGTCAGGGAGATTCTTAAGCCAGATATGCCGGCCAGAATAAAACTTGTCATGAATAATTCTGGGTGGGTTGTTGGCGTCGCAAGGCGTCCACTCTTGGTGCCAGAAGGCAAAGATCGAGAAAATATACTCACGATAGCAAAAAAAGTTTCACAGCTTGAGAGGTCATAATATGGTTAGAATTGAAAATAAAAAAATCGGACACTGGCGTTGGATTGTCGCGCTCCTGTTATTTTTTGGGGCCATGGTGAATTACATCGATCGTGTTAATATAGCATATGCTGCACCATTCATCGAGAAAGATTATGGAATCAATGCAGGTATGATGGGTATAATCCTGTCGTCGGTTCTTTGGTCATACGCAATTATGCAGTTGCCAATGGGATATCTGGTGGACAAACTTCGGGCAAAGAAGATGTATGGATATTCAATAAGCGCCTGGGGATTTGTGTCTATACTCACTGCACTTGGAAACAGCTTTGGTTCGTTCCTGGGATTGAGGCTACTCCTTGGTGTGGCAGAATCTCCTTCGTTTCCTGCAAGTGCAAAAACAACTTCTTACTGGTTCCCCGCAAAGGAACGTGGACAGGCAATCGGATTCTATCTAACTGGAGTTTTTGTGGGGCCGATGTTTGCAAGTCCTTTGATTGGAGCGATGATCTATTACTACGGATATCCGGTGATGTTCGTTCTCACAGGTTTTTTTGCTACCATAGTAGCGATTTTCTGGTGGATATACTATCATGATCCGTCAGAGGAAAAGAGGGCCAGCAAAGAGGAGCTAGACTATATTTCGGGTAACTCTGGAAAGGTTGCGGATATCGCGGCGAACAAGATCAAGTGGAAAGATCTCTTCAAATATAAGAGCACCATTGGCCTGCTTATCGGTAATTTCTTCCTTGTTTACGTCTCCTTCATGCTGCTGACGTGGATGCCTTCTTTTCTCATAATAACGTACCATCTAAGCATCCTGACAACCGGATTCTATGCAACCCTGCCTCTGGCTGGGGGAGCAATCGGATTCTTTTTCGGAGGGAAAATGGGGGATTACCTGATAGTATCGAAAAAATGGGCGCCGTTTAAAGCAAGAAAAACCCTGATAATCATAGGCGCAGCACTCACTACCGAAGTGTTCTTTGCCAGCATAACACCTTCTGTTCTTGTATCACTAATAGTTCTCACACTTAGCCTATTCACTTACGGTATAGCTGGCGGAAACACATGGATGCTCGTCGCTTCAATAACCACGAAAGAGAACGTTGGAGCAGTTGGAGGTGTGATGAATTTCGGTGGATATGTGGGATCATCGTTGGCCCCTATAATTACCGGTTTCCTTCTGCTATTCACAAAATCATTCTTTGACGGTTTCATCATAGCTGCCCTTTTCGTTGCCATATCTGCAAGCATCTACGGATTTGTGGTAAATGAGACCATAGGGGAGGTTGCCGTCACTTAGGGGAAACTGCTCTCCATAAAAATTCTCAGGAATTTCCTAAAAGTATATCCATAATTTTTTTCTCTATTGTACGGAGATGATCATTAACGGTAGACGGAGACCGGGCAACTCTCTTCGATAGCTCAGTAGTACTGATTTTGTGTGGTTTCTCATAGTATCCTGATCTGTACGCATTCTTGAGAATATCCCACTGCAGTTTTGTCATAAATGCCTGGACAAGACTTGTAGAATTCTCACTGAGGATTCTAAGAATCATATCATTTGATATCCTCTCAACTTCCAAGCTCTTAATGGTTGATATCTGTGAAAATCTCTCGGTTATCTCTGAAAGAATGTTACGGGAATTGACAAGAAAAGTCCAGTATTCAATGCCATTTTCGAAGTGATAATGGAAGTAGGGAGATCCTTCTTCAAAAATGATAGTCGCAATCGTATTACCATATATTCCGGAAAAGTTGAGAAAATTCAGGTGGTTGTTTCTCGAATTAGATATGTTAAGAATCTGATTTATCGATCTAATAGAATTGCTTCGCTTAATCGCGTTCTTGAACTCCATAAAGTCGTTTTGTCTGGGAACACGTATAAGAACAGAAGCACTGCTTGATTTTTCAAGGCTGTTCATCGAAAGGTTCACATTAGAAACAAAAAAATCCTCGTGAGATTCGGTTAATTCGGACCAGCACCCGTCATGCTTGAGTTTTGCATGAACAACGCTAACGGGCATTCCTGATAATGTTTTGTAAAATATATTATGTTTATTATGGTGATATATATTACGTGGAAAATCGCTTTCAACGGTACCATGAATACATGTAACTCTGATCCTCGACTTTCAGTGCCCCCTTCGTCATTTTCAGAGGTTCATAGGTCTCTACCATGACCGCCACTTCATCCGTATCTTCTTTGCCAATGGAATTTTCAACTGCACCAGGTTGTGGGCCATGTATCAGTCCCCTAACATGGAGCGTAAGGGAACCCTCTGAAATGCCCTTACGGCTCATGAAATTACCAGACGAATAAAATAGGACTTCGTCCGTGTCGATGTTGCTGTGGTAGTATGAGATTGGGATAGACTTTGGATGAAAATCAAATTTTCTTGGCAGGAACGTTCCCACCATAAAGGACTTACCACTGAATGTTTCATGCACTGGCGGTGGTTGATGTAGTTTTCCAACTATTGGGCTCATTGTTGAAATGTTTATCGCCCATGGATATAGGTAGCCATCCCATCCCACGACGTCAAAGGGGTTTTCATCTCGTTCCTCCACAAGGTAATAATCCATGTAGTCTACATAAACAGAAAAGTCTTCGGGGTTTCTTGCATTGTCATCCAGAACAGGATACCTGATGTCCCTTGAGTAGTATGGCGATCCTTCCTTGATCTGTCCGTACTCGTTGAGATATCTTTTCGGGATGCCGATGCGATCCACTGATTCCAGGAAAAAGAACTCAGCATCTGCGGAGTAATGCATAGTATAAGTCGTGCCTTTTGGCACGTAAACATAATCGCCTTCCTTGAAATCAAGGATACCAAGTGTAGAATGCAATTTCCCGTGCCCATGGTGTACAAAAAACAGCTGTTCCATGAGGGCACTGCGATATAGCCCCTTATGATCCAATCCGGGCTTAATGATACCCAGGTAGACTTTTGAGTTGAACATAAGGTACTGTCTGCCTGAGACAAAATCTCCCTCTCTCTGTAGATCAAATCCTTTCAAATGACGATGCCTCATCTCTGAAACAGAACCTTCGGAAAGTGGTTTACGGGGTTCATTTCGTACGTTCCTTACCCTGGTAGGTTCTCCAGTGTGATAGATCAGTGAGTATGGTCCATCAAAACTCTCCTCTCCGAATAGCTCTTCCCTCAGTATGTTATCTCTGTCGCTGTACGTATGTCTGCTTTCCGGCATTTTTCCCTGCTTGACGTAAAATACCATATTTATCTCCTAACCTATATTGCCTACCAGTGTTCCCAGGACGTCTGATCCGAATCTGACACTATCTCCCGGTTTCAGCCAGCCAAATTTTTCATGCCCGAGTTCAAGTATGCAGCCGTTTCCAACTGTACCACTCATTATTATGTCGCCGGGTTTCAGTGTAACATCCATGGAAGCCCACGATATCATCTCAGGAAACGTCCAGTGAATCGTGTTGAGATTGTTCCTGGTGTATTCCCTGCCATTAACTGTTGCCCACAATTCAACGTTAATTTTGCTCTCTTCGTCTATTCTCCTCTGAAATTCATCAGTGGTAACGAAAAATCTGGCAAAGCTTGTAGCGAAGTCCTTACTCTTTGATGGTCCTAAGCCTATCTTCATCTCCTTACGCTGCTGATCCCTGGCACTCCAGTCACTCATCAGGACGAAGCCGAATATGTACTCCCAGGCATCTCCCGGAGGTATGTTTCTGCCCTCCTTACCGATGATGGCAGCAACCTCCAGTTCAAAGTCCAGTTCCGATGTAAAACCAGGATATGGGATAACCGAATCACTCGGGTAGAGTGAGGAATTCCCTGAATAGTAGTATGCCGGAAATTCATACCATTCTGCCGGTAT
This sequence comes from Thermoplasmata archaeon, assembly GCA_021847855.1. Next base: position 8,706 of record JAJZOT010000050.1, read on the forward strand.
GTCAAGGCCACGTTTACTGCGCGCATTTCTCACATGCTCTTCAAACGCGTAGAAATCACGGATCTGATTTATGTATGGAATAGGAAGAAGATAGGAATTCGGGACGCAAGTCTGCCTGTTATCGAATTCTTCTTCGGCAAAGAATCTATGTATTTTACTGGCATTCTTCTGTATTGAATAAAAAAATGACCTCTC
>JAJZOT010000051.1 GCA_021847855.1 Thermoplasmata archaeon
CCGGGTTTGAGCATGCAGTCGTCCGGAGTTCGGGGACTTTGCTTAAGAATCCTTATTAGTCTGATCTGTCTAAGTAGACCATGGCACAGACAATAAATTCTCCTGAGATATTGAAGGCCGGAGCGTACTCGCACGCAGTGATTTCCAATGGCCTTGTCTTTCTTTCCGGACAAACCGGCAACACTGCCGGGGTGAAATCATCATTTAATGAACAGTTTCAAGGAGCAATGGAAAAGATTTCGAATATCCTGAAACTAAGTGAATCATCTCTGGATTCAGTGGTGAAATGCAATGTTTATATCGCTAATTCCAGCGATTTTCAGAAAATGAATGAACTGTACGCAAAATATTTCACAAAGAATCCTCCAGCAAGAACCACCATCGTCACTGGATTTCCGTCCGCTGATGTGCTGGTTGAAATTGATGTTGTTGCTGAATTGTCCAAACAGAAAACAACTGCCTCAAGCCAATGGCCATTCTCCTGAACTACAAACCGTAGCTTTGCCGCATCTGTGACAGGCAAATCTACTAGCAAAATCTGCCATCCTTTTTTTCAATAGCTTCTCATTTTCCCCGAAAACTAACTATCCAGCTAGAACCATAAATACCGATAATTTTTTCGCAAAGAAATAGAATGAAACATAATCCATTTTTCACTATATAATGGGATGTTTTACCTTCTCCCCCTCGGTCAATGTATTGACCCCGATTATGGCATTGTGATGCAATTTCCTGCGATCCTTATTCCAGTGCCTGCCCAATCCAGAAAGAAAATCATTGATCAGATTAGATTCAATGATGTAACTTGTAGCCAATGTATCTCCAAAAACGCTGGCACAGAAAAAGATAGCCCCAAAATACGACTTAAAAACCTCGCTGAATAAATCCTGGAAAAAACTGCTGCTCAGGTCTACTTCCCATATCTGCTTGTCCTTATTGATCTCACATCCAATTGTTCCTTTTCCGGGTTCTTTATCAGTGCGCTTAAGAACAAGTTTATTAGATGGTCCAGAGCTGAATAACTTGAGGGCGAATATTGACTGCATACTGAATATCCCAGCGTTCTCCTGTTCTATCTCAGCCTGTGTCATGTTCCACTCAGTCCTTATCTCTGAAAAGTCCTGGAGGTTACCACCGTTTTCCAGAAAGAGTTTGATTATGTATGGATACTGACCTGGCTGGTCTCCGATGTACACAATTTCATTTTCCCCGATTATAGACGTGATAATCTGCATCGCTTCCTCGGGATGTTCTATCATGGCCATTTCATCATAATCAATCTCCACGTAAATTCTCTGGGAATGCAGCAGCATGCACGGGTTAGCCCTGAACCCAGGAATGGCGTTTATAGTGCGGATTCTTTCCTGGAATCTTTGGTGTCTCTCACTGTTTGACATGGGAATTTTTAATACGGTTGGGGCAACAAAATAAATCATTCGCTGCCCATTTGAATCCACGTTGCCTTCAATTATCTTTCTTTCTGTATCAGAAATATCTCTGCCAAGGTTGGTATATAGAGAATATTCGCCATTTTCTTCTCCAAGCATCATGAATCTATTGTTCAACACGACTTCCAACTTGCGATCTGCCATTATTCTGGGAAGACTTGTGTCGAACCTAGCAACAATGCACTTCGTCAATATTCCTGAATCCCACATAAAATCTCCAACGAGAACTATTCTAAATAACTTATCCCAGAAAGTCAGACTTCTCTCTTGAAACAAATGAAATAGGTCTGGATCTCAATCGAGACATCGCAGATAAAATCCATGAAGCATGAACAAAGAGCGGAGCAACCTATCGTCGATACTCCATTTATCCCCTTGCTAGTTGTTACGGTCTGGGGCAACCTCTGGGCAGGTTATGCTTATTGTCATGAAAAGAGATGATAGCTTGCTGAAGTCATAGGAAGTGCATAAGGCGTGTTAGTGAGCCCGCCGGGATTCGAACCCGGATCATAGGCTCCGGAGGCCTATATGATAATCCGTTACACTACGGGCCCTATTTCTTGTAGTTTATATCCCTGAGGAATTTTCTCCTAGTATTTTTATCATTCTCATTCTCGACACCAACTGGAGAGAACCCATCAACCACACCGATAACCCCGTTTCCTCTCGTTCCCTTTGCTAATATCACTTCAACAGGGTTTGAAGTGGCTGCAAAGATGCTACCCACTTCCTGGCATCCCTTGATTGCGTTGAGGACATTGATCGGATAAAGGTTCTTCAGTATGATCATGAATGTATGACCTGCGGAGATACGTAATATGTTATCAACCGCTATCTTCTCAAGTTCTGTGTCAGTTCCATCGTATCTTACCAGCCTGTCCCCGGAAGCTTCCGAGAAAGCAATCCCGAATTTAGCCCCTGGTACCGCAGTTGAGATGATTTCTGTCAAATCCTCAACCGTCTTTATAAAATGGGAGTATCCCAGGATGGCATTTGTCCCCTCGGGAAAATCCAGCCGTACAGAATAGGTCTCTACCGTCATATTTTGTTATATGGAAAGTGGATTTTAACGTTATGCACCTGCCTTCTCAAAAACGTTAAATTCTCAATGTGATGGTGTTTATGTGGATTTCTATGAAGTCATAGGTGAGAGGATTAAATCCGGGCAGGTCCGCAACAAGAAGGAATTGCAGAACCTCAAGATCAGGCTTGCAAAGGAGCTGTCACTGGACTTTATCCCGAGCGATGTGGAGATTCTAAACTCAGGCAACTTCTCCGAGGAGGAGAGAGACCTGCTGCGCATAAAAAACACCAGGACAATATCTGGAGTTGCGGTCGTTGCTGCGATGACCTCACCTGACAATTGTCCCCATGGCAAATGCATTTACTGTCCTGGAGGAGTGGACAATAACTCACCGCAATCCTATACCGGGCATGAGCCTGCTGCCCTAAGGGGAAGAAATAACAATTACGACCCATACAACCAGGTTTTCAACCGCGTAAAGCAACTGGATCTCATTGGCCATGACACCTCAAAGATAGATCTGATAATTATGGGTGGAACTTTTACCGCCAGAGAAGAGGCATACCAGACCAGCTTCATCAAGGGGTGCGTCGATGCCATGAACGGCACGATCAGCAGGAACCTGGAAGAATCCATTCTTATTAACGAGAGTGCTGGAAAAAGATGTATAGGCCTCACCGTGGAAACAAAACCGGACTGGTTCTTTGAGCGCGAGATAGACACAGCCCTGAACTATGGTACAACAAAGGTGGAGCTCGGTGTACAGAACCTGTCCGATCATATCCTTAAAATAAACATGCGGGGGCACACGCTTGATGATATACGAAGGTCAACTCAGTTGTCTAGGGATGCTGGATTGAAGATTGTATATCACATCATGCCAGGTATGTATGGATCCAGCTACGAACAGGATTTAAACAGTTTTGACCTGATGCTGAACGACCCAGCTTTCAAGCCAGACATGCTGAAGATTTACCCCACTCTCGTCACCAAGGGGACGTCACTTTACAGACTGTGGAAACTGGGAAGATACGATCCACTTGACACTGGGACAGCTGTGGACCTGATAACCCATCTTATGGAAAGGATGCCGCCATGGATCCGGGTGCAGAGAATGCAACGCGATATTCCGGTTAAGTTCATCGAAGCAGGAGTCAAGAGAAGCGATATCAGGAACCTTGTGACAGACGAACTGAAGAGGAAAGGGATCAGGAGCATGGAAATCAGGGGAAGAGAAGTTGCTGGAGAGCTATTCTCCAATGATTTTAAACTGAAAAAGGTGAGTTATGATGCTGCTGGAGGCGTTGAACACTTTTTATCATATGAGGATTCAGATGAAAGGATAATCGGTTTCGTCCGGTTGAGGATACCTTCAGAAAAATCTCACAGGAAGGAAATGGCGGACTCGTCCATCATAAGAGAGTTGAAAATATTTGGAAATATCGTACCTCTGGGCAGGCACGATATGAATGGTTGGCAACACCAAGGTCTAGGATCTGAACTTCTTAACGAAGCTGAAAAGTTAAGCTCAGACCGTGGCTTGAACAGGATGCTTGTAATCAGCGGAATCGGTGTAAGAAACTATTTCAGGAGGCTGGGATACGAACGCGTGGGCCCTTACATGGGCAAGAATATATGAGAAGAAAAACCGAAGCATCCCGCCTAACAGACAGAAATGAGTAAAGAACACACAAAGTTCAGCACCTGGATGCTTGAGTTGGACAATACTTTTATATCCCATTGCATTTGCATTCTGCGATGCTTGCAGTCTATGTCATTCTAGGGCTGGTGTTGCTATTTACAGCCGTATACCTGCTTTATACCATAATTGGAGCTGAGAAATTTTGAGTTATGATCCATTTGGCATCTCATCCCTGTCTGGATATGGCAACTCTTTCTGGCAGGTAAACAGAGTTGCATCCGGGGTCGTCATCATACTTATCTACCTTGCAATCGTGATTATATTCGGGGTCATAATCTCCAACTTCATCTCTAAGATATACAGAGACCAGGACACCTGGCTCACGCCCATCTCTGGTCGGATCGTGAGCTTTTTCGAGAAGATCATAGGCGAGGGATCTGAACGGCAGATGAAATTCAAGGAGTATTTTCTTACCCTGCTATTTTTCAATGCCGCTGCAGGTGTAATATCATTCATTTTTATTTTTTACCAAAAAGATTTTCCCTTTGCATTTGCAAACAATCACATGACGGTGAGCCTGACATTCAACACCGTAAGCAGCTTCCTGACAAATACCAACCTGCAACACTATTCCAACCCTTTCGATCTCTCCTACCTGAGCCAGACTTTCGTAATCACCGGCCTTATGTTCCTATCCGCTGGAACCGGTTTTGCCGCATCAATGGCCTTCATTAGGGGAATTCTTCAGGATAAGGGTACGATTGGAAACTTCTACCACGACTTTCTGGTCTCAATATTCTACCTTATACTGCCTCTCACTCTTCTGGTAACTGTTATACTAATAATAAGCGGAATTCCGGAAACAACTCTGTCATACCTCAGCGTGCAGCCAGTATTTTCCTCGGTTACATACAAGGTGCCGCTCGGCTCCGTTGCAACTCTGGAAGCCATAAAGAACATAGGAACAAACGGAGGGGGTTTTTATGGAGCGAACGCAGCATTCCCATTTGAGAATCCGAACTGGTTCACAAACATTACTGAGTTTACCTCTTTCCTTCTTATACCGCTTGGGTCTATAATAGCACTTGGCAAGGTTTTCAGCAATCGCCGGTTTATGGTTATGCTTGTTTCAGTCCTGATGATTTTCTTTGTTTTTACCGCATTTCTTACTTTCTATGGTGAAATAACCGGAATACCATCCCTATCCACGCTTGGCGTCATTTACAACGGAAACATGGTAGGAAAGGAAACGGCTATAGGCATAGCAGGTTCTTCCATTTTCAGCATTGGGGCCACTATAACATCCACCGGCGCATCCAATGCAATACTGGCGGCGTATTCGCCAGCTGGGTTGCTGGGAAACCTAGTCAACCTCCTGATAAATGACCCGGTCGGCGGAATAGGTACGGGTGTCCTTAATATTTTCACCTCAGTAATTTTTACAGTGTTCATTGCATCCCTCATGGTAGGAAAGCTTCCTGAACTGATGAGCATTAAAATTGGATCAAATGAGATCAAGTATTCTACGCTTTCGCTTATTACCCACCCCCTTCTGATAATAATTCCGCTGGGTGTTACCCTCATGATCCCGAGCATAATGGCTTCATTCACGAATCCAAAACCGGATGCAATCACAGAGCTCCTTTACGAGTTTGCGACCTCCGCATCAAACAACGGTTCTGAGGTCGGCGGGTTCCTTACAAACCAGGTTTACTTCAACGTGCTGGACGGCATAATCATGATCCTCGGAAGATATGTGATCATGGGGTTCCAGCTGAAGATAGCCGATCTCTTTTCAAACAAGAAGCCAAAGGTTGAGATCGGGAAGAGCATTGATACTGGGTCGTTCTACTTTGGGCTGATGCTCCTAGGTGTAATGCTACTTGTAGGACTGCTTTCTTTCTTTCCGATCCTCGCCCTGGGACCTATACTTTCGTGGGCTAAGGCCTTTGAGCAGTCAATCTGGATGGTGATTCGTTGAAAGGATATGGGGCTGTCATTAAGGGAACCATGGAGAAATTCAGGCCGGATTTCCAGATGAAGAACCCGGTCATGTTTGTGACCGAAATTGCCTTCATAATCTCAATTTTTGTAATGTTTTTCCCTTCATATTTTGATGCGCCATCAACTGGGATCTATCTCAGCTTCTACCTCGCAGTGGCGATACTGCTCTTCCTGACCTTGCTCTTTTCAAATCTAAGTACAACCCTGTCTGAGGAGCAGAGCAAATCGATCTCTGCCTCCCTGAAAAAAATGAAGACAGATACAAATGCCACCCGGGTCACTGACCGTGGAAAAGAGACCGTTCTATCTGATCAACTGAAATCCGGCGACATGGTGATAGTAAGTGCAGGTGAGGTTATTCCAGGAGATGGCGAGGTTGTTTCCGGATCTGGCTATGTTAACGAATCCAACGTAACGGGGGAATCCCGGCCCATTCGAAAGTTACAGGGAGACAGCGTCACCGGGTCAACAATCCTGCAGACCGATGAACTTGTGATCAGGATCACCGCAAATCCGGGAGAAACTTATATAGACAAGATGATCGAGATAGTTGAAGCGGCTGTCAGGGAAAAGACACCGAACGAAATTGCCCTATCCACGCTATTATCGGGTCTGACTCTCATATTCCTCATGGTCACCGCCTCAATATTTGCTTTATCTAATTTCCTTGGTTTCACGTCCAACCTGGACATACTGATAGTCTTGCTAATTGCACTCATCCCCACCACGATCGGAGGCTTGATGCCGGCAATTGGCATTGCAGCAGTGAACAAGATATCACAATTCAACGTCATATCCAAATCCGGCAGAGCTGTGGAAAATGCCGGAGATGTGGACACTATTATTCTGGACAAGACCGGAACAGTCACGATGGGGGACAGAGAGGCAATCCAGTTTTATCCAAACTCCGGTGTGCAGGAAACGGAATTCATAAGGTACTCTGCGCTGGCTTCCCTGCAGGACAACACAATGGAAGGGATATCTATAGTTAAACTGGCCAGGGAAAAGGGAGTCGAAGTTTCTGATTCAGATATAGCTGGGTTTGAGTTCCTACCGTTCTCTGCAGATACCAGGTTCAGCGGAATTAAGGGAAAAGATACGTACATCTACAAGGGCGCGCTTTCAACAATGCTCAAGAATCACAAGCTCAGCGATACATTTATTGTCGCACTCTGCAAGGAGATATCACTTAGGGGTGGCACCGCATTGCCTGTCGTAAAGGACGGTAAATTTGTAGGTGTAATTGAGCTTAATGACACGCTGAAGCCAGGGATAAAACAGCGTCTGGATCTCCTTAAGAAGATGAATATTAAGACCATAATGTGCACTGGTGATGATGAGGTCACTGCATCATATTTCTCGAACCTCAGCGGAATTGACGAATATGTTGCCAATAGCACGCCAGTGGACAAATTCAACGTTGTGATATCTGAGAAGGCAAAGCAGAGGATGGTTGCAATGGTTGGTGACGGAACCAATGATGCTCCAGCCTTGGCAAAGGCTGACGTTGGAATGGCCATGAACAAGGGAACTGCACCGGCCAAGGATGCAGCCAACATGATTGACCTGGATTCCGATCCTACAAAGCTTATGGATGTTATATTCATAGGCAAGCAGATACTGATCACGAGAGGCGCGCTGACGACTTTCAGCATAGCAAACGATGTGTCAAAGTATTTCGTAATCATCCCTGCTATGTTCTATTTCATTCCAGCACTGGGAGCGCTAAACATACTCGGACTTGAGAATCCCCTGACGGCTATAACATCCGCACTGATCTTCAATACCATCATCATACCTCTTATGGTGCCGATGGCGATCAGGGGCGTCAAATACAGACCATCCAGCATTGCAGAACTTTTCAGAAGAAACATACTCATATATGGACTCGGAGGAATAATTGTTCCATTTTTAGCTATCAAAGTTATATATGTACTGCTTTCAATTTTGGGGGTGGGATGGTGAAGAAGAATTCATTCGGCAAGATGATAATGAAGACGACCGCACTGGCGATTATTGCAATGTTCCTCCTCGGCTTTGCATTTCCGACCATAACTGCCTTGATAACACAGGAGATCGATCCAAATTCTGCCACTGGATCCCCTGTAAAAATAGATGGAAAGGTATACGGATCATACCTGCTTGCAGAGGCTTTCAACTCACCAATATTCTTTCAGGCCAGACCGTCTGGCATCGGTTTCAACCTGTCTGAGTCTGGTGGTCCTTCCTACTCCATAGACAGCGGCCAGCTCCTTAACCAGACGAAGACTTACCTGAAGGACTTCGAACATGAGAACAACCTTTCGAACGCCTCGCAGATTCCTGAAGCAATGGTCGCTTATTCAGGATCAGGACTTGATCCCAACATTCCGCTTCAGGGCGCAATAGACCAGATAGACAGGATTGCGGCAAACCTTTCAGTTTTCACAAATGGCAGCTTTTCCTATTCAGATGCACAGAACTTCGTGGTTAACATCACTGCCTCAGATGTAATGTACAATTTTCCAATTTTCGGGTCACCGTATGTGAACACCGTTACGCTGAACTTCGAAATCATAGACAAGCTTATGCAAAGCGGCTTTGTGCAGCAGTCATTTCTTGATTAGAAAGACGTCCTGATCCGTATCCTTGATCACGGATTTTATGGCAGCATTAATGCGAACTTTTCCCCCTTTGCCGCGACGGATTCCCAGCACTATCAGGTCGGGTTTGATCTGCCTGGAGTGAAAAAGTATCTCGT
>JAJZOT010000052.1 GCA_021847855.1 Thermoplasmata archaeon
GGATGGTGCTGGGCACACATCATGAAGGATGCAAAGGAACTCATCCAGTACAATGAATCGGAGGGAAGATACATTCTTAACATCTTGAAATCAGTGTTCGACAGGGCAAAGAAGCTTCTCGAGAAACCTCCTGAAGAGATAAGCGAGGAGATGCTCGAAGCCCTGTACGATGAATTCCGTCAAATCGATGTTCCGTATGAATCAAAGAAATGTTCAGGTTTTGTGAGGAATCAGCTGAAGAGGAAGAGGGATGATCTCTTCCGTTTTGTTATTGACAGATCTGTTGAACCTACCAATAACAGGGTGGAAAGGGCAATAAGACCCATAGTCATCTGCAGGAAAATATCTGGTGGATCACGATCAGTCAGAGGAGCAAGGGACTTCACAAGAGTATACAGTGTTCTCGAAACGTGCAGAAAGAGAGGAAAACTTCCGTTCAGGGCTAAGCCGGGATAACTTCAGGTGACTGACCTCTTACAGTCGATAGTAAAATTTTTATATATTTACTTTATATACATTTAATGAATACAAAGACGAAATTTACTAGCCAAAACAGGAATTTGTTTTTAGTTAAAGCATTTGTATATGTTCTGTCAGCATTCTTTGTTGTGGTGATTCTGTCGGGAGTTGCACATGCTGACACGTATAATAACAGTGCAGACAGCCAGGTTTACGCAACTGATATTTTTGGAGTTCATATGGCTTGGGTCAATAATAATTGGGAATATTTTGCCACTTATAATAACGGAGATTTTCAATTGAATACCAACACGAAATTAGTGACTAATACAGGAGGTGTATGGCCTGACGGTGGATCTATTACCGGAACATCAAGTTCGGAGTCTTCTACATCACTTAAAAGTTCTGTTGACTATAGTTTAAATTCTGCTTTGGGGCAGCATATTACAGGTACTTTAGTGAATCAAATGGTATATAATAGTAACAGTGGAAACTACGAGAATTATGTTTATGTATACGGCACTTCATACTATGAATCTGGATCTGGTTTTCTCCCGGTTTCGTTTGATTTCTCGTTTGACGTTTGATTAAATTTATTTTATATTATTTATTTTATTGGTGACAATAGATGAGAAAATTCACAGCCTTGATAATTGCATTGCTAATGATAGGTATATTGATTAATTTTATCCCAGTTTCGACTTACGTTTTCAACACTTATCCCCATGAAAAATACCACGATAGTTTTCAGCATGGGATTTCTCTTGAATACTATGGAGTTTTTGGCTCTTTTTCGGCAAAAAATGGCACTTCATATTATTATGGGGTAACAATAAATATAACTAAAATGGGTTCTGAACATTATGAAGTTGGTGCTAATCTCTACCAGATATACCCTACAAGCCAATCCGAATTTATTTTCAATGGCAATAAGCTTCCCGGTATTCCTTTTTTGGGTTATGTTAAACAAATAGACCACTATGGAGGAAATCTTACCGGAAGTGAATACGCTCTCATCAATTTACTGTTTCCAAATGGAAATAAAGTAAATGCTGGAACACAAAATTTTAGTATATCCAGTAATGAAACGACCATGTCCCCTGAAAGTTACACAGGATTTCCCTCATACTATTTTGGTCAAACAAATTTTTTGAAATCGGAAATAAGTTATGTTAACTTCGGTACCCAACACGTGATGGCGTACTATTTGTCTTCAGATTCCAACAGTACAGTCAATTTTTTTACATCGCTTACACCGAATTTTCATTTTAACATAAGCAGTATGGAAAAGACACATTCTGGTCCCATGATATTGAATATAGGCAGAGGAAATGACTCCCCTGGTCAAAATTGGGCTGGATGGTTTGAATACGGTTTTGGCTTTGTATTCCCATTGAACGTTGTATTGCTGATCTCTTCCGGAGTTCTTTCGATTTACCTATTTAGGAGAGTAAATTAAAAATGTTCTTCGTGACGGCAACCAGACTGACAAAAAGGTTTGGGAATGATAATTTAGCTTTAGACAATTTGAATTTTCACACGAAGACTAATCGGCTCTGCTTCCTGGGGCAGAATGGAAGCGGAAAAACAACAGTACTATCAATAATGGCAGGATTGCTCACCCCATCATCCGGTTCCCTAACGATCGATGGCATAGAGCCTTACAAAGACAGGGAGAAGACACTAAAAACCTCAACTTTTGTATTTGAAAAACCCAAACTTACATATGGAATGAGTGTTAGAGATTTTATTGATTTTGTAAAAAGTACATCTGATCGAAGCGTGGACTTTGAGTACATCATTGAACGGTTTCGTCTGAAAGAATTTCTGGATAGAAGACTTTTTAAATTGTCATCTGGCCAGGAGCAGCTCATAATATTAGCCAGCGTTTTTTCAAGAGACACTTCAAGAATAATAGCTGACGAGGCTTTTACACACATAGATTTTTTTCGCGTAGGAAACATAATAAATGACATGCAAAACATGAATAGAGATCTAATTTTTTCAACACATGTTCCAGAAGAAGCTGAATTACTGGCCGATTATATTATAATCCTAAATAATGGCAGAGTCGTATGGAACGGTACCTTGGATGAACTATTTGCATCAGATATTTATGAAGTGTATGTTCACAGGGGAGAAGATATTGGTATGGATTATATATGGAGGTATGGAGATTTTTGTCTGGTGAGAACCGACTTGAAAATACTATCTGAGCTCTTGGAGGGGGGAAAGATCATAGGCTTTAGAAAGTCAGGAGTTCGCAGAGTTTATGGCCAATTTAACAAATACTATTAAGTGGTATGTGCGTGGTTTATTCCCGCTACCAGTATACATACCCATAATATCTCTTGTTGTTCTTGCGCAATTGTATACAATTCTCTCACTTAAGAGTCTTGGAGAATTTTCATTGTTTACGCAAATGTTATTGATTCCATTTATAATACTGGTAGTTGGCACTCACTTCGTTCGGGGAAAATCACTTACAATTTTTGAACTCTCTCTTCTTGGCAGTTGGAGAAGACTGGCTGTGTCCAAAATTATAGCATTCTCTATTGGTCTTTTACCATTCATAGTGGTTGAAATTTTACTTCTTTGGCTCAGCAAAAATGTTTTGTTCATAGCTCCTATCTTGACCTCTTTTCTCGTTTATTCAGCACTATCCATTCTGTCGTCATTGTCGTCATCACAGTTGACTGCATTCACTATTGGCCTTATTTTCATTCTTCTGATACCAATATCAGCCGTTGTTCTTTTGGAAAACCTTGGGAGCCTTGGTGCAACCTCTGGAACTCCATTGGGAATAATACTTTACTTAATAGTCCCATTAGCTAGCTTTGAGTATTACAGGAACGGGGTTGTAAGTGTGTACCCTCTAATGGGTTTTTCTATAGCTTTTATTATTTCTGTGATAATGATTTTCACCTATATTCTTCTATTTCAGCGCCAGGAGTTTAAACCATAGTTTTATTACCTATTATTTTACATTTCATAATGAAGTTGGCATTACGCATTCCCTCATCGACCTTCTCCGTTCAAGGTCCTTCCCCACTTTGCATATCAGACCCTGTATCCATGCCATCGCCTGTACACCGGAGTGCTCCCCATGCACATACATCCGATTCGCATGGGGATACTGCCTTCGCCAAGACACAAAAGGCTCGGCACACTCATTAACACGCGACCATCTTCGACTATGCGTGCGGACCTTCACGATGCTGCAGCGTTTACTTAATGCTATGGCCTGGATACTCGCTAGCCCTCCTGGATGGTCGGGTCTTGCGACTCTGAGGGCATTGTCACCGGAGCTTGCATGCGGTATGTTGCCATATTCGCATGTCCGGTCAGCTACAATGGTTTCAGATTTTTTCCATTTGTTACTCCTTCCGTAACTGGTCTGGTATGGTTATGGGCTGCACTACGTCCAAGGTCCTTCCCTGCTTTGCTCACAAGCCTATCTTTGCCCCAGTTTAACACTACAGTTCAATTGAAAGTTTTTCCAGAAGCATTTTCTGATCCTTTGTGAGTTCAACAGTACTGTGTGTTCCGTTGATGTAGACAACCTCCTTAATGCCCTTCATTGTCTCCACAACCTTGATGCCACAGTTTCCAGTACAGTTTCGTAATGGTATCCGTCAGTTGTAATGAATATCGTTTCAGGAACTGTGAAGCATGAGATGGCCCTGGTGAAGAAACGGGCAAGCATCTCTTCTTTCAGATCATCCAGTATCTCCTCCACAAAATTGCCGGTCTTTGTATCCTTCAGCAGTGCCCTGTACCTCTCAATGCCGTCAATGTGCACATGCTGTTCATCGTAAACAAAATAACATGAAGACTGCATCTTCTCTGCTGGAACTCTGCTGTTTTCCTCAGGGGGATATCTTGACCCTGCCAACCATGCTCTTCTTCTTTGTATCCTCAGAGATGTGCTTGCCGTATCAATGATTGTGTGGCCTTGCCTCCAATGAATAATGACAGGAATTGCACAGGTATCTCTCACCCTGATCCGTATACCGGTTTCCAGGGTCCGGATGAAGGTGCCATTCCTCACAACATTCATGGATCCGCAGCCAGGACATGAAAGGTTCCTGTACAGGAGGAGCATCTCATCCCCGGGTGAGATGGATATATCAGGAATATTGGGGTCCACAATCCTGGTACATCCGGGTTCCGATTCGAAGTCATCAAGGCTGACGTACTTTATTGTTTTAGGAAAGAACCAGTACTTGCGGATAGGCATGAATACTAATTCCAGAGTGATATTTCATGTTTTCAGTCCGGCAAACCGGTTTGTTCATGAACTCAACTAAGAATTGACAATGTCTAATTTTGCCATTTGATCAATTATGATCCTCACATTTCACCAGATGTCCCACCGTCATTACCCGCATTTATTTTTCCCTCAAGAGAAAGAAGCGCCGCTGAAATTATCTCTGCACCAGTTGAAACCTCATCCAGATTCACAACTTCATTGTTTGTGTGAGACAACCTGGTATCCCCTGGTCCGTATGTTATTGCTGGAATCTTCCAAGCTTTTCCAAGGATATTCATATCTCCACTTCCACTCTTGAATACGATCTTCGCATTTTCTCCGGTATGTTTTGTAATGGATGTTTTGAAAGCTTCTACAAGCTGACTTTTAGTATTTGTGACATACGGATCAACCTGACTCACAACCTTAATTCCAGAAAATGCTGAACCGCTCTTCCTTGAAATAATATTTTCCAGTTCTTTCAAAATTTTGGTTTTGTCCATCCTGGGAGGAAATCTAACGTCAAGCCTTATTACTGATTTCGACGGGGTCATGTTATCTGCTGTTCCTCCGTGGATTCCAGTAAGTGCCACAGAAACATCAGAAAAATCCCTTCCTTCTGAATATTTTGAATTTAAACATATCCAAGCCGCAATTGACTCTTCGACTGCATTTGTTCCCATCCAGGGGGCGCTGGCATGATAAGACTCTGTTTTGAAAGCAATATCTAAAAGCAATCTGCCCCTGTAACCAACCGTTATGCCATTAATGCTTCCCGGTTCTCCAAAAATTGCGAAGTTACTTCTTGCCCGACTTTTTGTTATTTCTACGATTCCCTTTCCCGATCCCTCCTCCCCAACTGCAGCCACCACCTCCAAAGTACCTCTAAATCCAGATGTTCTTGCTAATTTGGCACCATACATAAGAGAAACCAGGGCAGATTTGGCATCAACTGTACCTCGTCCGTACAGTAGACCGTTCTCTGTCTTAATTGGAAGTTTTCCAGGAACTGTGTCTATGTGACCACAAAGAAGTACAGATATTCCATCACCCGGAAATACCGCGGTACAATTTCCGGCTACATCCTTTCCAACTTTCTCCGCACCAAGTTTTTCCATGCAGGTAGAAAACAATGAGACAGCCTTTCCTTCCTTACCCGTTGGTGAGTATGCTTTTACAAGCTCTATCAGCGTTTTGTTAATTTCCTGTTTCAACTTGCTTCATCTACCAGATAATCTATTATCTCTCCTGGAACATCTAACTGTGCTGTTTGTGAAGTAGTCTTAAACTCGGTGGTACTGTTTACCTCGTGAACAAGATATCCTCTTTCGGATTCCATTATGTCCACGCCGTATATTCCCTTCCCAATGATCTTTGCTGCAGAAATTGACAGTTTTTCAATTTCACTGTTTATTTCACATTTTTCCGCCTTCCCTCCAATTGCAGAATTTGTTCTCCAGTCTTTATCAGTCTGGTACCGGTATATTCCACCAATGACACGATCACCCACAGTAAAAACCCTGATGTCCCTCGGAGGTCTCTTTACATACTCCTGGAGATAAAATATTGAATATAATGGGTACATATACTCTCTATCTTCGAGTACAGCCATTGCAGCCTCTTTGTCATTCATCAGGGCTATCATCCTTCCCCAGCTTCCGGTAACCGGTTTTATTACCGCTCTTTTGTGAAACTTTTCTGTGAACTGCTTCATTGCCATCTCGTAACTGGTTGCAACTGAAGTATATGGTGTGGGGACTCCACCAGATATGAGGGCCAGAGAAGTAAGCATCTTGTTTCCCGCCGTTATTGTTGTCTGCAAGCTATTGACAACTTTCTGTCTCTTTTTTTCAAGAAATGCTGTTGAATGCATCCCCTTGTAGTATGATATGCACCTCTGCAGGGTTATCTTTCCGTATGATTCCGAGACAGGTTTCTCAAAATCCATGTCCATCTCGTTCACGTTGATCATATTCATTTCTATGCCTTTATCTTGAGCAGCTTTGAGAATTGACTTTTCCTCCCATCTTATTTTATCATAAACCATTGACATAATCATTTTAATTCATCCCATATCCTATTTATTCAGTTGCTTGTTCAGTGCTAATCTTATGAATTCCGCCGCCTTGTTTACTTCTTCTTCTGTAACTGTGTAAGGAGGAAGCATCCGTATAGTGTTTATTCCAGAATAGAGGGTTATAAGGCCCATTTGTAAAAGCTCCATAAGCACAGGGACGAACCTTACACGCAGATCTATTGCAAGCATCAGACCCATTCCCCTTGCCTGCGACACAAGCCTGTGACCTTCTGTTTCCTCGGAAATTCTCTTCAGAGCAAACCTACCCATTGTGGTTACCCTGTGAAGCATGCCTGATTCCAGTTCTCCAATTAAAGCCGATCCTGCTGCACAAGCCAGGGGATTCCCGCCTGTTGTAGAGCTCTGTTCCCCAACGTCGAGAGACTCCATGAATTCCTTCTTACCTATGGTAACGCCCATGGGGATGCCACCCCCAATACCTTTACCTACAGTCATTATATCCGGAACTATTCCCCAGTGTTCGTGAGCCCACATTTTTCCTGTTCTACCTAAACCAGATTGAATTTCATCCATGACCAGCAGAGTGCCATTTTCTCTGGTGGTTTCCCTTACGGCTTCCATATAACCATAGGGTGGAAAATTAATTCCACCTTCCCCTTGGATTGGTTCCATGAAAACTGCTGCCACGTCCCCACTCTTCAATAGGGACAAGAGAGATGCTGAATCCCCGAATTTGACGAACTGTACGTTTGGGAGAAGTATTCCTTCGAATGCTTTCCGGTATTTGTTTGAATGAGTTATTGAAAGAGCGCCAAGTGTCTTTCCATGATATGCTTTTTCCATTGCAATTATTTTTTTTCTTCCAGTGGTTTTTACGGCAATTTTTATTGCCGCTTCAATGGACTCCGCGCCACTATTTGAAAGATATGCCATATTGAGACTTTTTGGACTAATTCTCATAATATTTCTGAGAAATTCAGCACGAGCTGGGCTGTACACTGATCCATGGCTTATTCCGATGAGATCAAGCTGCTTTTTTATTGCATTACTGATGACTGGATTAGAGTGACCAAGTATTGCAACACCGTAGCCACTCATGAAATCCAGATACTCCTTTCCGCTGAGGTCCCATATTTTTGTTCCATCCGCTCTCGCGGCAACCACTGGTATTTTCTGGTATGTTCCTGCTAGAAATCTGTTTTCTGTTTCCTCTACAAAACTGTTTATAATCATTTTCTTATCACGGTCCTTCTATTTGAATTCAAAGCGCGAGATATTGGATACTTAGCATTCCCATTAGCGATTATAACTTCCCTTGTTCCTGTTTCCATCGATTCTATGGCTCCCATAATCTTCTTGTCCATTCCGTTTCCAACATCCTTCATGACAATTTTTGCCTCTTCAATATTAAAACTTTCAACAAGTTCACCGTTTATTAATACACCATCAACATCTGTCAGAAGAATTAGCCTTTCAGCCTTTACAGTTCCCGCGATGGCTGAAGCCGCTCTGTCAGCATCCACATTTAATGCTTCAAAGTCTTGGCTTATAGCTATTGGAGCAATAACAGGAGTTTTTCCAATAGATAGAATGGAGTTCATAATTTCCGGATCTACCCTTGTTATTTTCCCGGTATACCCCCCATCAACATACATTCTTCTCCCGTTTCCGTTGATGGTTATAAGTCTCTTCTTTCTCTCTGCAATGATCATTTGACCGTCTATGCCAGACATGCCCACAGCATTTATTCCAGCTTTCTGAAGAGATAGGACAATAGATGAATTCACTTTTCCCCTCATTGCCATTATGTACACCTCCATTGTTTCCAAATCTGTGTAACGGCTTCTTATTCCCTGGGGTGAGTGAATGAACTTTGGCTCTATTCCGAGTCTTATACACAGATCGGTTACGGAGGGGCCACCACCATGAACTATAATTGAGTCTTTCATTGATTGACCTGCAAGATCATTTATGAGATTCTGGCTCACCCCGTTCCTCATGAGACTTCCTCCAAGTTTTATTACTGTAGTCATTGATTAAACTAACCTCATTGGAGCCATCATGAGACCTTCTCTTTCATCGAACCCTTCCG
>JAJZOT010000053.1 GCA_021847855.1 Thermoplasmata archaeon
CTGGCCATCTTATACATTTTAATGGGGAGAGATTCCTGGGGCCATATGAAAAGGGAACTG
Organism: Thermoplasmata archaeon; assembly: GCA_021847855.1. The sequence goes on from JAJZOT010000053.1 coordinate 61, forward strand.
GATGAATGATCTTTAACATATCTTATCGATTGGTCTCTCGGCAAAAATCTATATGAATCCTATAAATTCACTCATGGGTGCGGACGGATAAAGACCTCAACTCCTCAAGTTAGATTTTTACCGGCCGCATCCAATTTTAATTCCGGGCATAAAAAGATAAATATCACTTGTGGCAAATATTTAATATTATTTCTTGCATGAGACTTCAAATGGCAGATCAACAAGCTGCATTTAGTTATTTAAGGAGTAAATTTCAAAGTTGGTATCAGCAAAGCGGAAAGTTGGAAAAATATGTTAATCCAAGACACAGAAGTGGTATTGTAGATGAGTTCCAGAAAGATGCTTCTGCTATAAGTAGTTCAGTCTGCCCCTACATCAGGGAAGCAGGATATTATCAGTCAAAAAATCTCATAATAAGAGCGGCGGAAGGCCTGGTAGGAAGATTCTTTAATTTTCCCATTTTAAGCACTTCGGACATTATCCTTGGAGCCCTCATGGATGCGTGCGGATACAAAAGGCATGGAGACAGACTCATTGAGAAAAGTCTTTAATGTAAGTATTCACGACGAGCATCTACACCCAGATCACTGGGATTGATACATCGCAGTTCATGGAGAGAATAAGATGAGAAAATGGGAGGCGGGGTGGGTCTAGAAAGTGTTATCCCTAGAAACGATATCTCTTTTAACCAGTCTGGGAACAATTCTTTTAGCTATAGCTGCATTTGTAGGGATATTCTATCCAAGAATTCTATTATACTGGCTAAGACCTCGTCTTAAACTAACGCCAGTTTTATTGAATAACGGTAAAGATGGATTGCAGTTTAAGATAACTAATACGGGGCGGTCACCATCACACAATACTATCGCTACGATTGGTTTTAAGGATGACTCTGATTCTAGCCTAGGAATATGGTCACCTCCATGGAAGTTATTCTCAGGAGGATTTCCAGGTGCGAGCAACGGCTTAAAGGAGGCAACTTATGTTGGGGTGACTGTTTATCCAGGGCAAACTCTGACTTTACGAGGCATTGAACTAATAGATATTTCTTCTTTGTCAATGCACTTAATGGGACTTAATGCTCCACCTTATCTTATGGGATTTGATTCAATGCCGCCGATGTTTTGGACCATAAGTTCTGAGGAAGATGGGATTATAGCATCGCTCAAAGCTAATGAGCGATATACAATTACAGTTTCATTATTCTATGAGGAGACGAAGAAAACGGTGACTTCAAACTTCGTCATAGCCTATGATTCCAAATTGGAGGGACTTACTCTTCTAAAATAACAAGGCGTGTCGTTCACATTTCTTGCAGTATTCTTAAATTTACATATTTAGGTAATGCTTTAACGGACATCAGGAGAACAGAAGATAGTGTGTCAGATCTGCTGTAAAATTGAAAAGGTCCTGCATAATTCAGATTTGAAGAGGCGAAAATATGCAGGACCAGTTAGATGTAGTGAAAGAAGTAATAAGTATTTTCCTGAAGGACAGCAAGGAAGGAAAGAAACAGCTGATAGAGTGGTTTCTTAACAGCGTTATGGAAGAGGAGGCAAGAGTACAGCTCTCATCCATGCCATACGAGAGGACTGAAGAAAGGAAAGGGCACAGGAATGGATCGAGAACGAGGAAGCTTAAGACGGTCGATGGTGTACTGGAACTGAAGAAACCACAGATAAGGGAATTTCCTTTTAAGACCAGGGTCTTCGAGAGATACTCCAGGGTTGAGAAGGCTCTTGATTCCGTCATACTGGAATCATACATACAGGGTGTTTCGACAAGAAACGTCATGAACGTTGTTGAATCCCTTGGTGTCGAGAACATATCAGCATCGTATGTATCAACCCTTGCATCAGAACTGGAAGAAGTATTGAAAGGCCAATGAAATTCATCTACATAGATGCGACATACTTCAAGGTAAGGGAGAATGGTATATACGGAAACAAGGCATCGAGTATTTTCCGGATTCTCAGCTTCAGCTCACCGGCAGCCTTCTCGGTGAACGTTATGGCCGCTATGCCCTGAGGCGGGTCCCCCTTCTTTATGAGATTTGCAATCCTGCGGGCAATAATCTCGGTCTTGCCGGATCCCGGGCATGCCACGACCCTGAGTCTCCCGCTGTCATGATCCGCGGCGACTGCCTGTTCAGCAGTGAGCGTTATGTCCTGCGGCATGGACTGTTCATGCAGTACGGTCTATTAAATTATCACCCGCGTGCTCATGCGGATCCGGTCCTGATGGTCTGCCATCAGACAGCATGGACGTGAGACCGGCCAGCGATGATTCAATTCCATCCCGGATTTCACACTCCCACAGTGTCACGACTGTCCACCCCTGACCGGCGAGCAGCGCTGAAACCTCAGCGTCCCTTTCCCTGTTTCTCTCCAGCTTGTCTTTCCAGAAATCCCTTCTGGTGGACGGCATCTTTGAAAGGCGGCACCCGTGCATGTGCCAGAAACAGCCGTTGACAAACACTGCAATCCTCCTTCCGGGAAAAACAATGTCCGGTTTTCCGGGGAGAGGAGAGTTCAGCCTGTACCTGAACCCCCGGGAGAAGAGATACCTCCTCACGGCAAGCTCTATTGAGGTGTCACTGCTGCGTATTCTGGACATGTTCCAGCTTCTTCTCTCCCCGGATATCCTGTCCGTCCCCCATCACCCCGAGAACCTTCTCCGCAACTGCCCTCACCACCGCAGGGACGACGGCGTTGCCGAACTGCCTGTATGCCTGCGTGTCCGATACCGGAATGACAAATCCGTCCGGAAAGCCCATGAGTCTCCTGCACTCCCCCGGCGTCAGTCTCCTGGGGTTCCTGCCCTCCTGCCTGATGAGGATCTCAGATCCGTCCTTGTGATACCTTGCACTCAGGGTTCTGGTGATTCTGTCCTTCGCAGGATCGACAAGCCCGTACCCGAAACCGTTCCCCTTTGCCCTGTGCTTTTTCGCGTAGTTCTGCAGGTATTCCCAGAGACGATCGGACAGCGTGTACTTCGGATCCGGATTCTGATCCAGTATGGACGCCAGTGCCGGCCCGCGTTCCGGCGGATCGGGAAACGTGAACTGCGGATCCTTGTAGAGGTCGCCCCTGAAACCGACGATTATTATCCTCTCCCTGTGCTGGGGGACGTACGCTGAGGCGTCGATAACCTTCCAGAATATGACGTACCCGAGTTCAGCGGTGAGGGTGCTTCTTATGATCCTGAAGGTCCTTCCCCTGTCATGGTGCACTAGGTTCTTCACGTTTTCAAGAATGAAGGCTTTCGGGCGCTTTGCCGCAATTATTCTGGCTATGTCGAAGAACAGATTCCCCTGCAGCTGGTCCAAGAAGCCATGTGGTCTTCCGAGGCTGTTCTTCTTCGAGACGCCGGCAATGGAGAACGGCTGGCACGGAAACCCCGCAGCAAGCACGTCATGATCCGGTATGGTCTTCTCGTCTATCCTGGTTATGTCTCCGGCGGGGTCCTCCCCGAAGTTGGCCCTGTAGGTCTCCCTCGAGAATCTGTTCCACTCCGACGAGAAGACGCACGTGCCGCCGAGATCCTCCAGTGCCACCCTGAACCCGCCTATCCCGGCAAAAAGATCGATGAACGTGAAGTCGCTCAAATGACCCCCTTCCTTCTCCAGGCATCCATCCTCGGATCAAGGTGGTCGCGGAAGAACTCCATGAATGAGATAACGTTCTCAACCCCGTTATAGTTTTCCATTTTCAATGTCTCAGGAATTACCATATAAATTCTGTGCTTCATCATCTCTGTGAGCTGCTCACCACTTACAGACGTATCAATTGTTGCGAGGTAAAACCCTAGACCCCTTGTTCCCTCTGTTACAATCTGTCTCCACCTCTCCCTTAAGGTTCTCTTTGCTGTGAATATTATGCTGTCCATGGGGTTTTTCAAGTAATACTCAACAGAAGGCATTATAAAGTCTGGTTTCCCGTTTATAACAGCTTGTGCAGTGAAAGGATACCCCAGTCTGGAGAAGAGTGCGTTATGTATATCCTCGAACCCCTTTCCAGCTCTGGACTTTCTGGACTGTGCAAGTGACAGGTAGAATTTGTCAAACGTTGTGAAATAGCTTCCAAGTAAGTCACCAAGATCGTTTATGGATTTAAGATAACCCTCCCTAGTGAGATAGAGAGAAAAAGCTTTCATAACCTTTTTCCCGTATTCCTTCTCCTTTTCAAGATATATGCTGTAGGCAAGTTTTTCAGAATCCGAGACGGCACCGTCGAAGTTTTCCTTAAGCCTCTCACGGTTTCCGTTGTAACGTGAAAGTATTGTTTCAAGAGCATCCTTTATGATTAGGTCTTGGCTAGTCAGATGAATCCCTCTTGCGGCTGCAAAGGACTTCAGGTCACTAACTGTCACGATTTACTACACCCGTTCAAAGAAGACCACACCGATACATATTTTGCCATAGTATTAATTTTTCATGGAATGTCTGGAGGACCGACATAAATAAGTTCCCCGTCCTTTTTAGACCCCTAACGAGAAGAAGTTGTGATACGACAGACATTTCAGATCCATTTAATTTTTCCTCCACATTGGTCTATGCAAAGAAAAAACTGTCCTGCATCCGGTATGAATTGCCATAGCCACTATTTTGCAAGGCTCATTTATTTCCGCCAGTAGTGAATATAATTGCATTAATTTCATATATCGTCTCTGCAATTGCTTTGCCTAGTAGCGGAGGAACTGCATCCCCAATCTGGGATCTTTGCTGTTGGTATGTTCCGGAGAATTCAAACCAATCTGGAAAAGATTGAAGTCTAGCTCTTTCCCTATTGGTGAGCCGACTCCTAGCATGAGTGTAATGATACCCATAAGTTCCTCCACCTCCTTTCGCGACCACTGTGTATGCAGGTTTGAGTGGATGGATCCTTTTATAGATAAAACTTATTCCTTTACCCTCTACGCGAAATTTTTTATAAGATGCCAAAAATTTGTAGTTCTCGTCCACAGGTATGAATGCCATGCGCCTGAGCACTGTTTTTTTTTCATTGGCAGTATTATTGCTTTTGTCTCTGAATTTTACCTGCTCGATTGGCCTTCCATAATATCCAAGTAACTTCAGTATCTCCTTGTGCTGTTCAAAAGCTTCTACCAGTTCGGATTCGCTAGCAGCATTTATCGAGTTAACAGTGCAGTAGTCTATGACTGCGTCCCCAGAATACCATTCATCTAGCTTCCCGGCCCACTTTTTCGCCTTATTAAGATTTGAACCGCCCATCTGTTGTTTCCATTCTTTCATTATCTTATCATATTTTTCTCTAAGTTCGGGAAGCGGTGCCCCCTCAAGAACCTCCAATGTTGTCATGGGGAACACTGATAAATTCAGATCTTGCCCTGACAGCTTAATTCTGCATAGATTCCGCAACTTGTCTTTCAAAGAATTATTGTCAGCAATAAGGTCTCTCCTAACACCTATTATAATGGCTCTTTTTCTAGTCTGAGCCACTCCATGAAATGAAGAGTCGACTATATCACTAAAAATAAGCTCATATCCCAGATTACTGTGTTTAAAATCATTTCCAGTTATGTCTTTTATCTCGTCAGAGTGAAGAGAAAGATTTGAAAAGTCTTCCTTTATTGTATCCCAAGACTTGCCTCCGTTCTCTGTTTTCAGACCAGCTACATTTTCGAATACAAAGTATTTCGGTTCTAGGTAAAGAAGACTTTTTACAAAATATGCATATAATCGCCCGCGCTTTACTTTCAAGCCTTTTTTTGCTCTTTCGGGTCCCCTTACTATTGAGAAGTCCTGGCATGGGGGACCTCCTATTATTACGTCCGGATGCACAGAACTCACGGGAGGGGACCCGAAATTTGTGTTGACAATATCGTAATTTATATAAATTGGGCCGTCTGACATATCTGAGCGCTCAGTGCCAAACTTATACTGATTAGCTTTGAAGTTGATGCGAAATGACTCAATTGCTTGTTTGTCTTTATCTAAAGCAAATACCGTCTTAAAGGAACCCTGCATATGGAAGCCGCAGTCCAGACCTCCCGACCCCGAAAACAACGATGCACACTTGAGCGTCTCATCTTCCGGCGACATACCCATTAAATCCATAATCTGTGCCATCAAGCGAGCAACATTCAATCATATTTAAATATGCTGCTTATTCGTTCTGCAGACTCTATTAGTTTTCCCCCTCTTCTTCGCCTCCCTCCGGTACTGAGTAGGTGGTTGTATAATAGTAGGCATTACCGACTGGAAATCTAATCACTGGTACCCAAACAGGTTTGCCGCTCCAGTTGTCTTCATGTTTTCCGTTTAATCTATATGCGAAAAGCATCAAACTTTTATCTTCCCGTATCGTATTGTCATCTGAGGAGAGTACGCTACGATAATCCTTGGTAATGTTTCTGTCTCTTCTGACTACGATTCGAGGCTTTATTTTATCTTTTTCGTTGGCGCTTTTGTTGTTTAACTCAATATTTTTTATTGCTTCTGATATAGCATCTGCATTCCATCTCTGCTCTGAACCTTCATTTTTGAACAGAGGCAAAAGTTGCATTAGTTTATCGAATGTTGTGTCCACTGGATATGTGCGCATATCCTGAAATTCTTCCAGAGCCTTATCAATTTCGCCCGTATTTTCATCTTTTGCTTTATACATTATATAGGCTTTTCCAGGGAAATATTTCAAGATATTCTCAATGGGAATCACCTCTTTTCTCGTTGGCCTAAGTTTTGATGTACGCGCAAGAGAAAGTATTACTGGCATGTTTCCTGAATGGGTTGAAGAAGAGAAGTATTCCCATTCCTCATTGTCTGAAGTGAAAACATCGTGGTAGATTTCGAAAAGGTTTTCGGTGGAATAAAAGCGCATCACATCCAATAAGTTCTTTCTGTAACCGTACATCCTAGAGTGCTGAAGAATAGTATCAACCTTTGGGGCATTTGTAGCTCTTCCATAGTAAGTAACTGTTAAGTTAGGTATTGTAAGTCCTCTTCCCAGTCTTTCACCGCCTATTAAAATATTGAACAGGGCATCGTAAGTTGGGTTCTTCCTTTCTTTTCCCCCTATAATGATCTGAACGTTAGTTGAGAATACATTTGCATAAATTTCAGATCTAACCATTTCAAAATTAGGCATTGTTCCTTTAAAAGTCTGTCCAATATCCTCATAGGCTGAAACCAAATCCTGATCGATTCCTTGTCTATACTCACCATTCGTGTCACTTAGATTTTCAGACACAATCTGAACGTACCTGTTTACAAGACTATTAAGAGATCTGTGCGCATCTTGCTTACTACTTATGTGGCATAGCATTGAATTTTGAGTGGCTTTACTGCCTGTAATTTTCTTACAGACAGATCCTACCATGAAAACGCTGATTGCCCTCCTGATGCCTTCCGGAATAGCTGTAAGGCCAAAGCTCGAATAGTCAGTGTGCTCGATTATTCCTTCTATTTCATTTTCAGTTATTACTCTTTGAATGTTTTTTTTGACATTATCAGATTCCCGATTAAATAAGTCTTCACCTCCTATATAGCCGCTTGCAGTCGGAATTGTAACTACAAATTTAGGTCTAAACTCACTTTTATATGACTGCAGAAATATAGGTTGAGGGGTTGCAGTGACTTGAACAAAATTTGCAACTTTGAATTTTTTTCTAAGGGCTATTATTAATTCATGAATCCGGCTTTGTTCATCCCTGTTAACTTTGGAATTCAAACTTCCAAAATCTGCTTCGTCATCCATTACTATTGCTGTCGATCCGCTAACATCCAATACCGTTAAAAATTTTTCAATGCTCTTTAGATTAATTTGGTTCTTTTTTGTAACAATAACTAAGCCATTATACTTTAAGGCTATTCTTACCCTTCCCATAATATTCTTAGGATCCTTTAGTTCTTCGATTCCGAGAATAAATAATGTCTGCAACCCTGATTTTACCCTTTTCAGTGTTTGTTCGTATAGGGAAACATTATCGGAAGTTAGAACAATAAAAAAGGTAAATCCTTGATCGTTAGCTCTAGCCATGGACATTATCATGCTGTTTGTTTTTCCACTCTGAACCCTGCCGAATAGGAGTCCAGCGTCATCACCATCTTTAGAGAATTTTTCTACAAGTTGTTTTGCAGCTTCCATGGTTTTTTCAATATCCTCATCGCTGAATTTATTTTCCCTGAGTGAATTTATATATTTCTCTTGCAACCCGCCTATCTTTATATCATTCATTTTATCCAATACTCCAAAATTTCCTTTAGTTTCTGCGCAGCAACATTGTCCATTTCTACACCTTATTCCTGATCGCAACAAATTCTCTTTCAGCGCCGTATAATCTTTCCTTTGTTTTGCGGCTTTTATTCCACCCTATATTCTTCCTCCTCTGCAACTCGGCTATAGCAGTGCAGATTTCTATCAAATCATTTTCAAATTTACTATTCATTTTTGCACCTTCAAAATCTCCCCAATCTTCGAAGTCTCATTCCCACTCCACCGTAACCTTCACTTTCTTCGGTTCCAAGGAACCGAACACCGATTTCTGGACATACAGAGTGCCTATCACAGGAGACTCAGAACCCTTCTCCTGAAATCTGTATGTGTTCTTCGTAGCCCGCTCGAACTCAAGCTCTATCTCTTTCTTGTCGATGCTTTTTCTCCCCATTAAAATCTCCATTATATCCAATCCCACACGCTTCTGTCATACGATCTGACGGCAACCAGCTT
>JAJZOT010000054.1 GCA_021847855.1 Thermoplasmata archaeon
TTCTTTCGTAGTCTGGATGCAACGTCATCCTTTCCTACCAGCACAGGTATGGTTCCTGAATTTGCCAGTAAACCTCCCTGATAGACCAGGGAATCTTCCATATGTTTGAATCTCGCAACCTTCTCTTCGAGTTTTATATGTATTTCATCAGAACCGGCAATTGATCTTACAGCACCAGCCCCGACTCCATATTCTTCAATTGCCTCAATGGCAGCTTTCTTGACCTCTGGATTATTCGCAAGTCCCAGGTAGTTGTTTGAACACATATTTAAAACGGTTCTTCCATCTATTTTAACCCAGGCGCCCTGTGGACTTTGTAAAATTCTAATTGGTATGTATCTGCCGTTCTCTTTGAGGTTTTCTATTTCACTTTTAATCCAGTCCATTCCTGACATAAATATCTACCAGAAAGTCATGGAAAGTTTTCATATAAGGGTGATCCATTATGCGAGAGGGACAGACAAAGTATTGCTAAGATTTCAATTCAGATCTGTGTCCTTTCTCTCCAAAAACCAGCGTCAGGGCCATGGAACCAGGCGGCCCTCTCTTCTATGACAAGAGATCAATGATATCATACTCGAAGAACCTGAAGCTTGAAGGCAATGGGTATGACCGCAGTCATGTACATGAGAATCAGGTCACCGTCACAACAGCATTTTCCGTGAAGTCATGGGTAGCTGTAGCCATGCATATGTTTACGGGTCAATAAAGGATTTCATATACGAATTACATATAATTTTCTACAATTCTATAAATATTTAGATAAATCCGCACCGAACGCCAAGAATGGGAGATAAACCTAATAAGGATATTAGACGTAAGGCAAGAATGTGTGAACAGTGCATGTCACACTTCAGATGTGATTGCCTTTGCGAATTTGAACCCGCAAGACTGAACAATTATGAATATTCTGTGAACAGATGTCCGTTCTGTGCACACATTGAAAGAGGAAGCATTCATGACATGGCATGAAAATTTGCCATGACTGCATCCAGAATATCCCTAGAAGAAATGAGCGCACCCCAGTAGATTTTTATCCATTACAGGCATTGCGGTTTGACCTTTATGGGAACAATTCTTATCACCGGAGGTCTGGGCCAGATCGGCACGGAACTTTCTGAACTTCTTATTTCAATATACGGAAATGACAGGATCCTGGTTTCGGATATTAAGAAAGAAACTCCCAACGAGAACATTCGATACACCAGACTCGATGTTTCTGATGCGGATTCAGTCAGGAAAATAATAGGAGAAAACGATGTCACTGACATATTTCATCTCGCAGCCATTCTCTCTGCCACGGGGGAAAAAGATCCATTCATGACTTTCAATGTGAATCTCCAGGGGACTCAGAATATATACAGGGCAGCAAAGGATTTTGATGTAAAAAAGCTGTTCATACCAAGTACCATCGGAGTTTACGGGCCAAGCACCCCAAAGGATCTGGTTCCGGAGGATACGCAAACCAGGCCGGTTACCATGTATGGTATAACAAAGATAGCGGGGGAAATGCTTGGTGATTATTATTTCAGGAAATTCGGGATGGACGTCAGAGGACTCAGGTTTCCAGGTCTTATAAGTTATAAATTCCCACCTACAGCAGGGACAACAGATTATGCTGTGGACATGATAATACACGCAGTAAGGGGCATGGATTATGAGTGCTATTTAAAATGTGATACTGAGATGCCGATGATGTATATGCCTGATGCACTCAACGCAGTGGTTGATCTTTACGAGGCTCCCAGGAAAAACCTGACCAGATGTACCGATTACAACGTCGGTGCATACAGCATGACTCCAGTGACACTTCACAGGGAGATTAAAAAGTATTATCCGGAATTTAAAGTCAGGTACCAACCGGATTACCGCCAGGAGATTGCGGACGGATGGCCCCACTCAATAGACTTCGGAAAAGCCCAGAAAGACTGGAACTTCAAACCAGCTTACGATCTGGAACTCACTGTTAAGGACATGATACTTAATCTGAGGAAAAAATTTGATTGTTAACTATGATTAAACAGAAATCTCAACCACACACTTTTTTCCACCATCAGAAAATTTTTCCTTTATTGAAAAATTTGTGTCAAGTGAACTGCCTATCATATCTGTACCCAGTGTGCCGCAAATGATTCTTTTGTTTGATTTTGCCAGTTCGTAAAATATGCAGTTATGTCTTACAATTCTAACTGAATCCGGGGTTTTCTCAAGTCTTGCATAATAGCCAAGGCGATTAAGGATACTTACAAAATCTTCAAGTTTCTGGATTTTCTCGCTTCTTGTCATCGAACTCACCAGACCGCCCTCCTTCCACCCTGCATCGCTTATGAGTCGATCTGCAACTTTTGCAAGGATAACATTTACCTTTTCCTTGCCTATTTCCTTCTCAAGGGTGTCAACAAGCAGGGACGCAAAGGCAACATATTTCTTTGGAAACAGCTCAATGCCTTTGTCCGTGATTTCATAAAATTTGCTGGGTCTGCCTCTTCCATCTCCCCTGAAGAAAGACCTCACATAGCCTTTCATCTCAAGATAATCCATATGCTCCTTCACCGCAGTCTTGTTGATCTTGAGTAGTTCGGAGAGTTCAGCAGTGCTCTTCTCAGAATAGCTAAGTTCCTTCAGGACACTTTCCTTCACCTTTCCAAGCATCCCTATAATGTCACTATTCTCAGATATTGTTTCAACCATTACAGTCTAATAATGAAAAGCAGCTATATATACTTTAGTCAATTTAGACATAAGAAAGTGTTTAAATACAGAAAATGCATAGAGTTGTGGTGTCAGAATCAATGTCGGAATTAATAATTAAAGATCTCAGAGCTTCGGTCGCAGACAAGGAGATACTGAAAGGGGTAAACCTGACTGTGAAGGGCGGTGAGATACACGCGCTTATGGGACCAAACGGCGCTGGAAAGAGCACACTTGGAAACGTTCTGATGGGTCATCCGAACTATACAATAACAGGCGGTTCAATAAAACTCGATGGAAAGGAACTAACAAACAGGACTCCGGAAGAGAGAGCCAGGGCAGGTTTATTCCTTGCTTTCCAGAACCCTGTATCAGTAACAGGCGTGAAACTCTCCTCTTTTCTGAGAACGGCTTACAAACAGCTACATCCAGAAGAGAAAGTACCACTCAGTGAATTCCAGGCAAGAATAAAGGATCACCTGAAGAAGGTAGGTCTTGATGAGGAGTTTCTCTCCAGATCGGTGAATGACGGTTTCTCAGGTGGCGAGAGGAAAAGAGTTGAAATTCTTCAGATGGTCATTCTCAAGCCAAAGATTGTAGTACTTGACGAGATCGATTCTGGACTGGATGTTGACGCGCTTAAGCTGGTTGCCGATGAAATAAGAGATTATTACAGCCAGGAAGTCGGTTTTCTCATAATCACCCATTATCAGAGAATCCTGAAAAACATAGACCCAGAATTTGTGCACATACTAATGAACGGCAAAATTACAATGAACGGAGAAAAGTCCCTGGCGCTTAAGATAGAGGATGAAGGTTACGATTGGATAAGGAGTGAATAAAATGGAAGTAGAACTATCGAAGGATGAACAGATTGAGAAATTGCTCGAAGATCTCAGGACCTCAAATATAAAGAAGGACGACTGGGAGTTTCATGATGCAGACAGATCGATATATTCAACAGGAATAGGACTGAACAGACAGGTTGTCGAGGAGATTTCCGAGATCAAGAAAGAGCCAGACTGGATGAGAAGATTCCGTCTGAAGGCTCTTGAGATATTCCTGAAAAAGCCTGTACCGACATGGGGTCCGGATCTCAGTGGAATAGACTGGGACAATACACATTACTACACAAGACCGGATGAGATCAAGGCAAGGAACTGGGAAGATGTTCCGGACGATATCAAGAACACATTCCAGAAGCTTGGTGTTCCGGAAATGGAACAGAAGTACCTTGCCGGTTCCGTTGCCCAGTATGACAGTGAGGGTGTTTACCATAACCTCAAAAAGGTATGGGAGGACAAGGGTGTCGTTTTCATGGATCTGGATTCGGCTCTTAAGCAGCATCCGGATCTGGTGAAGAATTATTTCTGCAGGGCGGTTCCTGCAACCGACAACAAGTTTGCTGCACTCAATGCGGCAGTGTGGAGTGGAGGTTCTTTCCTTTATGTCCCAAAGGGGGTACAGATAGACATGCCGCTCCAGACTTACTTCAGGATGAATGGAGAGGCAACCGGTCAGTTTGAGCACACCATAGTTGTTGCCGACGAAGGATCAAAGGTGCACTATATCGAAGGGTGTACGGCACCAAGATACAACACAGATTCACTGCACAGTGCAATTGTGGAGATATATGTGCAGAAGAACGCACAGGCAAGGTATACAAGCGTGCAGAACTGGTCAAAGAGTGTTTACAACATGCCTACAAAGAGGGCATGGGTCGAGGAGAACGCCCAGATGGAATGGGTTGGGGGTTCACTTGGTTCAAAGGTTACCATGCTGTATCCTTCGTCATATCTCAGGGGGCCGTACGCTTCAACACACAACCTGAATATATCGCTGGCAGGTCCCGGAACAGTGAAGGATACCGGGGCAAAGGCAATCCATCTTGCACCACACACATCATCAAGAATTGTGGCGAAGAGCATAAGCATAGAAGATGGAAAAGCCATTTACAGGGGTCTCCTGAGAATGAACAAGGGAGCCATCAATTCAAAGAGTCATGTGCAGTGCGATGCTCTCCTGATAAATGATGAATCCACCTCATTCACATATCCACATGACGAAATATATGAACCCACTGCAACATTCGGTCATGAAGCCACTGTTGGTAGAATCGGTACTGAAGAGCTGACATATCTGAGATCCAGGGGCCTCAGTGAGGAAGAGGCGAGCTCAATGATCGTTCTCGGTTTCATGGATGACGTTATGAAGGAAATACCCATGGAGTTTGCAGTTGAAATGAACCGCCTGGTCAAACTTGAAATGAGCAAGATGGGCGCGGTAGGATGATATTCCATGGAGACATACCCAGAAACACTGAAGACCAGGCTGAACGACGAGGCCTTTGAGTACAGGAGAGATTCATTCCTCTCATTTCTCAAAACACCGGTGAGAAACTTCAAGGAAAGCCCTACTGTAAGTGAATATGTTGAAGTCAATGATAGGGACCTAGAGAGGATGATCTATGATGAATTCAGGCATTCACCAGACAATCCGATATTTCTGAAGGAAGCCAACATAAAGGTAATGAATGGTAAACTGGAATCAGTTGAGAATCTTCCGGATGGAGTGGAGGTCAGGGAACTTGTGGAAGCGGCAAAGGACCCGGAAATAAGGTCTAAGTTTCTAGACAACAGCCATATTGGAGACGACAGGATGGAATTTCTCATCAATTCAGCATGGCAGAGAGGACTTTTTGTCAGGGTTGGAGAGAGTGTTAAAGCCAGCATCACAGTACACAATGTATCAAACGGATCTGATTCATTTGCCTACAAAACAGTTGTTTCATGCGGTGGTGAATCCAATTTGAATTACACTGAGGTCAATGAAAGTGCATCTGAAGGGGATGCGGTACAGGGAAAAAACATCTATTTCTTCCAGGATGAGTATTCAAAGGTGCAGTTCAACTATGTACAGGATAAATCCGTATCCGTAACGGATCTTTCATTCGTCAAGTCATACCAGTCCAGATTCACGGAATTCCAGATATTCCATATAAATCATGGAGGCGGAAGGGTCATATTCGGGAACGAGTCACAGCAGATGGGTGAAAGTTCAGATTATCGTGTATACGGCGTGAGTTTCTCCGATGGTAAGCAGAAAATTGACATAAGGGACAGCAGTTTCCAGGCTGGAAAATCATCCACTGCAGACATTCATGTGAGGGGGGTTGTGAAAGGTGCAAGCTCAACCATACACAGAGGAAACATAGATCTTGAATTTGAGGCTGTTAACGCAACCGGCTTCTATGATTCCAGAATACTGCTGCTGTCAAAGGAGGGATATGCCAATTCAAAACCGGGTTTGATGATCAAGAACAGCAACACAAAATCAAAACATGGATCATCCATAAGTAATGTCAGTGAGGATGAAATAATGTATCTTCGGGCAAGGGGTATAGATGAAAACACTGCAAGGTCAATGATAACGGAAGGCTTTGTATCGTACGTGATAGAAAAGTCAAAAAGCGAATTTATGAACCAGAGGATACGCAGATACACAGAAGGCACAACACTTGTCACGATGGGAACAGATTAAACAGGATTTCCCTATCTTCAATTCCAGTAAAAATAGTGATCTCACTTACCTGGACAGCGCAGCGACGTCCCAGAAGCCAAAATGCGTCATAGACGCTGTCAGGGAATTTTATGAAAATTACAACAGCAATGTTCACAGGGGAATCTATGGAATAAGCGAAACAGCAACTGACATGTATGAAAAATCCAGGGAAAACGTCTCATCATTCATTGGATCCAGTCATGCAAATCAGCTGGTGTTCCTGAGAAATACCACCGAGGCATTAAACCTGCTTTCTTATACTATGGGGAGAAACCTTGTGTCCGGTGATGAGATCCTAATATCCATCATGGAACATCATTCAAACATAGTCCCATGGCAGTTTCTTGAGGAAAAAGGAATCAAGGTCAATTACACAGATATAACCGCTGATGGAAAGCTCGACATGGAAGACTTCAGAAGAAAACTGTCTCCCCGAACCAGGATTGTGTCCTTGACTCATGTTTCAAACCTCCTTGGAACAATAAATCCTCTGGTGGATATTGGCAGGATGGTACACGACAATGACAGCATCTTCATTGTGGACGGTGCACAGAGCACCCCACACATGAAGGTAAACGTCCAGGATCTGAACTGCGATTTTTTTGCTTTCTCAGGACACAAGATGCTTGGGCCATCCGGCATTGGTGTTCTGTATGGAAAAGAGGATATGCTGGAGAGCATGCACCCTTTCCTTGGAGGCGGAGAGATGATCAGGACAGTGACGACCTCAGGATCCACATGGAACGATGTTCCTCTGAAATTTGAGGCTGGAACTCCGAACATTGAAGGGGCAATAGGACTCTCGGCAGCTGTGGACTACCTCAGGGGCATTGGGATGGAAAATGTCAGGAATCATGAGAAGGATCTTATTGAATACACATTGAAAATGGAGGAGGAATATGCCATACCGGACATGGTTTCATACGGCCCAAAAAACACCGACATCAGGGGTGGGGTTTACTCTTTTAATATCGGTGAAATACCTCCCATGGATATGGACGAGAAGTTCAGGGAGAATGGTGTGATGATTGGCTCATCTGTGCATCCGCATGACATCTCAACATCTCTTGATGCAGGAAACGTTGCTGTCAGATCGGGACATCACTGCGCAATGCCTCTCAACCACAGACTTGGCGTAGTAGCAACTTCCAGGGCTTCTTATTATGTATACAACACTAGAGAGGACATTGAAAAGCTATTTGATCAACTGGAAAAAATAAGGAAGGTGTATGATCTTGGAAGATGAGGAAAGAATGGAATTCATAATGGATCATTACAGGCACCCACACAATTTTGGGACAATGGAAAATCCCACTGAGGAGATAACAGAATATAATCCGGTGTGTGGCGATGCGGTGAAGGTCTCAATATTAATAAAGGATAATATGGTGCAGGATATCAGGTTTGTTGGCAGGGGATGCTCAATAAGCCAGGCTGCGGCTTCGATCCTTACAGATGAAGTCAAGGGAAAAAGTATGGAAGAGTTGAGGAATATGACAGAGAAGGAACACCTGGACAGAATCGGCATAAGGCTCGGACCCAGCAGGGAAAAATGCGCAATACTGTCTTTCAATGCCCTGCGAAAGATGCTTGATAATTACGGAGGTGAATGAAATGGCTGGATACAAAATATCACTTGACAGAAAAGGATGCCTCAGCGATGCAATATGCACGGCACTGTGTCCTTCAAACTGGTTCATGGATTCAGACGGGAAAGCAAGTTTTAAAAATGAAGTAATAGGGGAGAATGAACTTGAGGATAACATGGAGGCATCCAGATCCTGCCCAACTGGAATCATCAGGATTTCGAAGATTGAACAAACTTCTTAAGACCGTCATTCCTGAATATGTTATCGTGCATGAGAAGATCATCGATCCTCATTCTTATCTGTTTTGTTGAATCCCTTTCCCTGACCGTTACTGTATCATCTTCCATGGTCTGGTAGTCCACTGTTATACAGTAGGGCGTACCGATCTCGTCCTGCCTTGCATATCTTCTTCCAATGGATCCGGATTCATCATAGGTAACAGACTGATTGTGCCCCACAAGTTTGACATGCAGTTCCCTGGCTTTTTCTGAAATCCCATCCTTTTTCATAAGGGGGAGAACACAAGCTGAATATGGGGCAACGTCGCATGGTAGCCCCAACACCCTGTTTCCATTGTCTCTGGTGTAATACGCATGGAAAAGCACTCCGGTAAGTATTCTGTCAAATCCAGCTGCTGGCTCAACAACTCTCGGTATGAATGTCCTTCCGTCAACTGTAACTGACACATTTTCCCCGGAAAATTCCTGATGCCTTCTGAGATCGTAGTCCCCTCTATCCGAAATTCCAACCACCTCAATCCACTCCTCGTCCATGAGAACTTCCGCATCCCAGCAGTCAGATGAATAGTGGGCAAGTTCATTTTTCCTGTGCTGCCTGAATCTCAATCTTTTGCTGTCTATACCGGATCTGGCAAGCATCCTGGCCGTGA
>JAJZOT010000055.1 GCA_021847855.1 Thermoplasmata archaeon
ACAATTCAATGGAAATCTTTTCCAGGAGTTCCTTCTGCTCTTTTGTTAACTCAACAACAGAATGTGATCCGTTTGTGTATACGACTTCCTTTATGCCTGATATGATCTTCTCAGCCTGCTGATAAGTCAACGCAGATCTGGATGCCATCATCGCTGATGTATGTCAATGTAGTAGTAACCACACGACATAGTATAAGTAACTTTCTGTTACCAGAACCAGTCAAATACTATGTCTTCAGAGAAATGTAGTGTTATTCAAGGGCAAAGATAGGATCGATTCAATTTTCTTTTATACAATAATATTGATATACATGATGAAGATAAATTTGCATAACTATGGTGTGAGAATGCAATTAGCAGAAAAAGTAAAGATTAATTACTACAGCCCCAGGATATTTTACAGATTAACTTCTTCATTCCAGAACCGGAAAACTCAGATAAAGGTAGGCATAATTCTTCTGCTACTAGGAATTATATTCTTCATTCTGGGAATAAGGCAAATCTCTGCTTTAGAGCAGCTTTACTTTTATTGGAGTTTCACCTACGTAAATCCATTCGCCAATCTTACACCAGGCCGTTATCCCGGATTTCCTTTAGTTGTAAGAACTTATGAAATTCTCATTCCGTGGGTTCTGATAGGGATTGTTTCTTTTGTGTTTGGAATACTCTTTGTGGCTAAAGGTATTGGAAAATACCAGTTCGGAAGAAAGAGAGAATAGAAATTTCAAAGCATTGCTAGAGTCTTGAAAAGATCAATTTGGACAAACCATCACAAAATTTCCTTACAAATTTACTTTCAAACCTTATTTACCGTTATTTACGATTATTCACTGAAAATATTGCTTGGAAAGTTAGTCCTATTTTCTCCCCAAATTCAAATTGAGAGAAAGATCATTTTCTCATCCTTCAACAAAATTTAGTATCTTTCATATATTCCCGGTTAACCCCTCATTACTAGGCGGAGATTGCCGAGCCAGGTCAAAGGTGATGGATTTGGGATCAAGCCGTTTCACTGTTTAATTGGTATCCTTGTAATTTCCTTGATTCCATCAAAGTCTGTATCGTCAGTTATAATTTTTGATATGTTTCGTTCAATGGCGCATGAAAGGTGAATTGAATCTCGCGGTTTCAAATTATATTTTTCCCGGATAACCTGGCTCCTCCTAATTATCTCATCATCTACCGGTATAAATCTTAAAAATGGAAAATTAAGGAATTTCTTACCCACCTCAATCGAATCTGTTTTCCCAAAGGTCCTTTCTACTACATAAGTGACCTCATCCCAAGTTAAGGTTGAGGTATAAGCTTGAATATTTTTCCCCTCAATCTCCGCTAGGATTTCCCTGGCAGCTTCAGATTCTTTTATATCGTTGTAAAGAACTGGATATAGGAATACATTGGAATCAATGTAGAATGTTCCTTTCATATTGTTCCTCGGTTATCTTCTTGATATCCACTCTTCTGGTAAGCTTCTTTGAATAAGTTGTGCAATAATAGTCCACATATGTTACGGAGGCAGGTTTGAGCTTTTTTATAATAACTGAATCATCAACGGTATCGACAATTACCTCTGAATATTCCTTGATTCCAATTTTATCCCTGATATCTTTTGGTATGACTATCTGGCCTTTTGGTCCAACTGTTGTCTTCTTTTCCATATATATGTTATATGTATAACATATATTTATACACTATCCTTATGTTGTGTTTGATTTGGTTTCCCCTCCTTTAAAGCTGTTCTCTGTCCATAAATAATAATTCACATTTGTTATGTAAACCCTCATTTACTGCGTTTAGACAAAATATTGAGTGGCCCCATAAAATTTAACTTTCAAATTCGTATTACAAGTATTACATGTATTACAAGAAAAATGTTCAAGCTAGAGTACTCCAAGATTCTCTCAATCACATTTCTTAAAGGAAGATACTTTTACTTCCACCAACAAAAACTGGATTTTTTAATATACTCTGGAATAATCTCACATTTACTTGCGGAGATTGCCGAGCCAGGTCAAAGGTGATGGATTTAGGGTCCATTCTCGTAGGAGTTCGCCGGTTCGAATCCGGCTCTCCGCATTTCGAGCTTCACATATTCAGAATTTACCTTATTTTAAACAATACTGTATATACTCAGATCGGAATTTCACATGATTTCTGTGCTTTTGGAGTAGATTTTAATTTCTGTTTTCAGACTTGGAGGAAACTAATAAGTGGGTGAGCTCGGTTTTGAGGCATAATCCATCATATGTGTTGTTATGAGTTTCCATGAAGTCTTCATGGCCCGTCTTAAGTCGCTTATTTTGGCTCCCTGTGGCTATGCACATCTTTAATTCTTGTTTGTATCTCCATTTCGACTCAACAGAAGTATCGATCTGGACTATGAGGTTTATCTCGCGCCAATAGGTGTCCAAAGTTACATAAAACACCATAAACTTCGCTCTCTATTGAGTTTCATTTTCTATACAAACCATTAAAATAAACTATAAGCGGGAATATTTATTACTCCACATCCTATTTATAAGTTGATAAAGCTGAAACAGGATGAATTTATCAACAAGAACAGGGAAGCATGGAATGAGGTCACACCCATACATGTTAGCCACAGAAAAGAAGAAGCCAAATTTTTTCAACGGGGCGGAAGCACCCTCGATCATTTTGAATTAAAACTTCTACCAGATCTTCGAGAAAAAAAGGTAGGTCATCTCTGCTGCAATTGTGGCCAAGATACACTTTCTCTTGCTAATTTAGGTGCAAAGTGTGTAGGTTTTGATTTCTCCGGTGCAGCTATAAGTGAGGCGAGACATCTATCAGCAGATTCCGGTATCAAGGTAGAGTTTGTCGAGAGTAACGTCTTAGATATTCCGCACGAATTTTACAAGAAGTTTGATCTGATATACATTAGCAAAGGGGTTCTTGTTTGGTTTCCAGAAATCAAGCAGCTAATCAAGTCTGCCTCCAATCTTCTCCATAAGGGAGGAAAACTCTTTCTCTATGATCAACACCCCTTTACACATCTTTTTGATTCTGATCAAGATGGGGATTTAGTTGTAAAATTCGACTATTTCAAAGAGAGCCCAAACGAATATAAGGGTCTGGATTACGTAGGTGGAACTGAATATGACGCCCTACCAAATTATCAGTTCATGGTTAGATTAAGTGACGTTCTGAATGGAATTTCCGAAAGTGGAATGAAACTTGATCTGTTCAAAGAATACGACCATTCTATGTTTCAACAGTTTCCTGGAATGGTAAAATGCGAGGATGGATTGTTTAGATTCCCAAAGGAATCTGGCAAAACAAATATCCCAATGATGATGGCTTTGATGGCAACGTTAATCTAGTCTTACGAATAAATGCAAGTCTAACCTTTGAGCCTTAGTTAACGCAAAATATCACTCTTTGTCATTCCGGAATTTTCTATGATCAATAGAAAACAAGGGAAACGAAACGAGAGGGATCGTAATCCTTGTCTATCCGACATTCCCATCTCAAACATACTCAAAGCAAGTTTATATGTTCGGAAACGTAAAAAGGATCAATGTTCTATCGTTCGAATGTTAATCTTGAACTTCATGTTCTCTCAATGATTGAAGAAACATCGTATTACCTTGCATATCTCATACTTATAGGCTACTTGAAACATTCTTACCATTGAGTCATCCAGATAGTAAAAAAGCCTTTAGTTAAGGGTGATTGATACTGTTTAGCAGTTGTAAAATAATGAAAGTAAGGAATTCATTACATGGTGGTAAGAACATGTTGCTTAAATTGAGCAAAATCACTCCTAAAGGTCAAATCACCATACCGATATAGATAAGAAAAGCATTGAATTTAGAGCCTTGAAGTTGTGCAGTTATCCATTGAAATAGCTGCTTTTGCTGCGGTTATCCGGTCAAGGACAGGAATGAGGCTTCACGACTGCTGGTATTGGCCACTTCAATATATCAATAAGCTGATTACTTCATAACAAACGATGGAAATTTTCCCGAGTCCTATCAGGGAATGAATTCCTTGAATTCATCGGAATTTGCGAAACTCCATTAAATGGAAGGATGTAATTTTTCCGAAGAGGCTATTGCCATCTTTAGTTCTCTTTCTAAATGCGAGAAAATAGAAGCCTACGGGGCTCATGATATTATATAATCCTAGTTGGATTAGAAAGGGCTCCAAGTCTTATTTTGTGGTAATATGCAAAGATTGTTCATTTGAAAGTAACCTGGAAATATATTTGAACTAAGTTTCACTAACTAAAAGCTGTCAATTGCAACACTTCTTTAAAAAAAAGGTCATTTTATCATATATCGTGGTTGTGCTAATGACAGCCACGGCAATAGTAGGAGCAATCTCAGCGCAGGATTCTACGGGCCTTAGTATAAAGGCATCAGGAGGCACATCCAATCAGTATACTGGCACAGACTTTTTCGGACCTTTGCAGAAAATTACTGATTATGCAAAAGGATGCATAGCTCCTCTTGTTAATTTGAATGGCACGGGTCATCAATACAATGGTACAGTGAATGTTGTAATAGGACTCAAACCGAGCAATGAGACTTTGCTCAATCAATTTCTTTCTGCTTTAAACAATCCCTCATCTCCATTGTATCATAAATATCTCACGAGAGAACAGTTCGATTTAATGTTCGGTGGTTCTATGCCTGTCTATAAGGATCTGGCAGCATATCTGCACCAGAACGGAGTTACGGACTTGACCGAGTTCTCTGACAGGATGGAGATTTCGTTCACTGCCTCCTCCAGCCAGATAAATAACATATTCGGAATTTCTTTATCAAGCCTGAATTCCCCTATAGGATCTTATTTTGGTCCAACGGGGGTCCCGGCCCTGCCCGCTGAAATAGCTGGTTCTGTGTCTGGCATCGCGGGATTGTCCAACTATTCGGTACTGATGAATGAATACGCACCACTTGCTCTTCAAAAGGAACAGGTATTGCCTGTCCTTGGACAAAATGTCACGGTGAACGGTTACCCGATCCCGGTTAACTCAACTGGTGCTCAGTATCTTTATGGATCTGATATGCAGATAGCAATGCAGGAAAATACGCTGTTTGACCAATTCGGATATCCAACTAACATGGTGGAGGCGACCATACTCTGGAGTGGTGAATATACCGGATCTACAAAACAAATAACATCAACTGGAGGGTTAATCTCAAAAGATACATACGTGGGGCCGTTCGTGCCTTCAGATATCTACTCTTACTATAACGAAACACTTCCCCCTGGCGAACCGCATAGCAAAATATACGCATACCCAATCAACGGTGCCCCTCTTCCCGGTATCAGGGCTTCATATGACTCGACCGGAGCATATATAGAGAACACCCTGGACCTGGAGATGCTTGGAAGCACTGCTCCCGGATCCTCAATCTACAACGTATACGGAAACAATTCATCCACCGTGAACCTCGTCGATGCCTTCAGCTCAATCCTGAATCCACTTCCCGCGTATTCAGCACTTGACAATGTTTCTGTAATATCCAACTCATGGGGAGCCACAGACGGCAACTGCACAATATGGTATAACGATCTTCAGGAGGCGAATGCTAGAGGAATAACAGTTCTTGCTTCCAGCGGTGACGATGCAGACAGTTCTTCAAGCTCAGAGTACATAGGATCCAATGTAAGCTTTCCCGCTTCAATGGCCTACAATAACTTTGGCATGGTGGCTGTCGGCGGTGTTTCTGTAACACTCAACAAGTCCCTTCAGATTTCATCTGAGACAAACTGGTATGAACCCGGATCAATCACAAATCTTTCAACCGTGGTTGGAACAACTTCCGGAATATCCAGCGTGTTTCCGGAACCAGACTGGCAGGCGAATTCCTCCGCCAACTCTCTAATACAGGGTCAGGGAAGAGGAGTCCCAGATATTTCTGCCCTTGCAAACAATACAATAATGACAATCACTGTGAGCGGGTTCACTTATGATGCAACCAACGCTTCTCAGGGTTACCCCTTCGAGGCTGTTGCCGGCACCAGCATAGCCTCTCCTCTGCTGGGTGGTGTAATAGCGGAAATTGATCATTCAATAGAGAGACAGGGCACGCCACCACTGGGATTCCTGGATCCGACTCTTTACAGCATTGGCAATGCAGAGTATAATCCAATCTCGTACACAACAGGCATCGGTCATTACGGATCTACCGCCTATAATACCTCCTTAGCGGACAGGCCTTACAGGCCAGTGCTATTCGGCCAGAACACGCTGTACTCGGATAGATACGGCTACAGCCTCCTGAATGGATGGGGCACTATTAACGCTTATAATTTCACATCATTTGTGATAAACGACAACTTCACAATTATGTCGGGCGTTCTGGGCGGGGTTACCGATATAGTGAACCTTTCAAACATCAACGCAACCTCATATCTTGCAGATGGAACAATCTTCAGCAGTTTTAACGCATCATTACAGCAGGCCTTCTTCTTGGCTTCAAGCTTGGGAACACCTGCATTCTTTGTGCAGGCGATCATACAGATATCGGGGATAAATGAAACAGGATTTGCGGGGAATTTTTCATTGCAGATCGAAACTCCATACATGGGCTTCTATCCTGGTCTCGCAAGATATGAGTACAAGTCCGCATCCATTTTTATTCCATGGACAACAGCATTCAATATAACATCAATGCTTGACGCAACGCCCGGTTATCTGGGCAGCAGCATAACTTCACGCATTGGATCAGATATACTCTCTTTGCCTGTTCCGGGCGCTTCTTACATCATAGGCAGGCTTCACTATGATTATTTTTATGGTGATTCCGTAGTCTCTATAGGGCCGAACGGGCAAACAGGCATCCCGGGAACCTTCTCCCCACAGTTCCTGGTGACTGGAGCACTGGCCGCAAAAGCAGGTGTTTTTGGTCCTGGAACTGGAGGAAGTGTTGTTCCAATGCTATTGCCGTTCAAAATGCACACATGGGTTGCCCCTGACAGCAGCGTCATCGCCCTCCAGACAACTCAGTCTGGATCGATAGGCGCCAATATAGCTTATTCTCCTTCAGGGAACGGAACATGGATATTCAACTATCTTGATAGAAGCCTTCAGCAGGGTATCTCTTCCTATGTCAGGGGCAACTATGTCGTTACATTCAATGAAACGGGCTTACCTTCAGGGACTGAATGGCATGTTAATATCCTGGGTCTTCCGCCTTCCCCCTCGATATCTACAAATGGATCGTATTCAGCGAATGTGACAGATGGCCCCTATCAGTACAGCGCATATGCTTCAAACCCAATTTACGCTCCCACAGATAACGGGACTTTTATCATAAACGGAGAAAACCTATCCATAACACTTCATTTTGAGAAGAAGCTCTACAGGGTGACATTTATCGAATCAGGCCTGCCTTCTGGCGTGACATGGTCTCTGGATATCAAAGATATTTTGAGCACTGGCCAGATCCTCACAAATACTGTTTCTGTGAACCTTACGAACGGATCATACAGCTACAATTTCTCCAGATCCAGCAACATATATACTGCGGCTCAGTTCTTTGGCACCTTCACGGTTAATGGATCAGCCATATCCGTTCCAATTGAGTTCTTCAAGCTGAAATATAGCGTGAGCATCTCTGAATCCGGGCTCCCAGCAAACCAGAACTGGACAATTGTCTTCGACGGGGTAAAATACAATCTTTCCAGCATCCCGCTTGTGCTGTCTCTTACAAACGGAACCTATAACTTTACAGTATACAGTGTACCTGGATACAGGGTTGCACAGCCCTCAGGGACATTCGTAGTAAGCGGATCCGCCGCTTATCTGGTCATAGAATTTACCTCACCAAAAACCCTTCAGTACGAGATCGAGTTCGTTGTTGCTATCATAGCAATGGTTCTTGTAGCTTCGTTTCTCTTCTATCTTCTTGTAAGGAAGAAAGTATAATTTTCGCTCCTTTCAATCAAGACCTCAATATGATGCATTCGTCTCCGAACTCATGCCACCGAAAACCGTGTTCACCCGACGCGTCATATGCAGCTCTTATCAATCCGATACCGGCGAACGCGGACACCAGAAGCATATGGGACGTGGTTGGATCATGCATTCCCGTGACTATCCCATCCAGTCCTGTTTCAGTGTCCTGATCTATGAATATTGAGGTGAATCCACTATCAGGCCTGAAAACATCATTTTTTCTCACCGTCGTCAGTGCCCTCGCTACGCTTGTTCCGAGAGCGATTATCCTGCCTCCTTTCTCCCTAGCACTGGAAATCATATCTGAAGTGCTTTCAGTTATGTCATAATATTCTGGCAATAGGCTCTTCTGATGAAGGAACTCCGAAGCATCCAGCGACCCAAGATTGCAATGGATTGTTATAGGTGCAAACTGTATTCCTATTTTCGTCAATGATGCAAGTATTTCACCAGTAAAAGGCCTGGAAGCAGATGGATATTCCACTGATCCCTCAACCGCCGCCAGTTCAGATCCATATACAGATGCTGGATAAAGCGGGCTGTTTTCACCATATATAATGAAATCTCCGGAATTGTTCATCAGTTTCTTGAATGCAGCGG
>JAJZOT010000056.1 GCA_021847855.1 Thermoplasmata archaeon
TTAACAGTGATGATCTTCATCTTGGTGGTTGTCTTTTCTCTTGGGTTAAAAACATTGGCACTGTCTCCTCTCATCAGGGCTATCTTGACATTACCGCCCAGTGCCCTCACTTTCCTTGATGACTGCGGTCCAATCCTCGTTAAGGTTGGTTCCCGTCCGAGCTCGTATCTTCTCTTTGATCTGGAACTTCTTAGCTTGCCGCCCGTGAATTTTTTTCTTGCCTGTCCTTGAAATATAGTCATTTTCTACACCTTAACTTATTGAACTTTCTGGATAATGGGAAATGAAATATTAACTCTTTCGGCAGATTCCTGGATTTATCCATGTAACCTTCCCGTTTCAAAGATTGCTGTGAGAATTTCATGGGCTTTAATCCATTCTACACCAATGTTCTCTTTTCCTCAACGGAGACATCCACCTCATATACGCAGAATGAACGAAGCAAGATGCTATCTTACATATTTCACCTGCGTGTTCCTGTGTACCTGAAGTGTTACCACAGAGATGTTATGTTTTTACTCGCTTTTATCCACCATTCTACAAAGAATGGGTTCCCGCCAAGAGTTTAGAAATTCATTCAGGTAAATCTTCCTCTTGATATTTTGTTTTTTGGGAGTGGTTCTCTGCTGACATCCAATCTGTTTCCGTTTAGTCCCCTAACATAAACCTTCTGTCCTACTGCCAGCGTATCTCCCTCAGGTGGAATCACTGCCCATATCTGGGAGTCTATGGTCACTTCAGCGAAACCCTCTCTGACCCTTGTCACCACTGCCTCCTTTCCAACAAGACCTTCTATTCCGGTAACCGGGCCATGTCTGAAAGGATGACGCATATACATCCTCGTTCCCCACCCACCTATGAATATACCGATGATAAGCGCAATGATGGCAATCAGGACTTCCGTGATATTCATTAAGTATCACTCATGTATGGATTTACCGTTTATTTACTTTTATCATCTCAGGACTGTGAATTGATCTCAGCGAATAATCCATGATGACCTTTCACGGCATGGGTTGATTTTTTACACAAGTATTAACAACACGGATGGAAACAAATATATACTATTATGAATATTTAAGTTGCTTGACAGAACTGGAATCTATTGAAAGAAACAGAATAAATCCTTTTGTGTCATCCCTCTCAGTTGTTAATTTCTTCTTTTCCTTCTCAATGAATCTGTTCAATTATACAATATTCTACCTGCTCATCCTTTCTGGGATACCCATCATATATGGTGGTATAGGCACAACAATAGGACAGGTTGCAATTCTGGTAATAACCCTTCCTCAGGGAAGATTCATTGACCGTGGGTTCTCCTATTTCCTCATGATTGCCGGTGGTATCATATATTCAACGGCTCTGATACTGATTTTTTTTGACACCCTTCTCCATGCAATCATCTTTTTCTATGTTATTGCTTTGCTGGTTGCAGTAATACTCATATCACAGAATACCTTCAAGTCAGCTCTTTCGTCATTCGTTGGGAAGTCCATAAAATCTTCTGTCCTCGGGTCTCATTACTCCCGGATTATAGTCATGGAAACGGCAGGAGGGACTGCTGCACTTTTCATTGTTGCATTCATACTTGACAGTGTTGGGATATCACATCTCTACCTGATTTCTGGTGCAGTTCTTGTTGCAACAGTAATATCTTCCTTCACTTTCCTTTTCAGGAAGGAGAGAGAGAACCTGGTTACTGAGGAATCACTGGTAAAACGGCCAACCTTCCTGGAAAGTGTGAAGGCACTGAAGGACAGAAAGAGATTCCTTGTACCAGTAATTTCCACCAAGGTATTCATGTCTGTTGGGATATATGCATTTTCTTATTACTACATAATACTGGCTCTGAAAATAGGCGTAAGCAGCTTTCTAAGCATCCTTTTCCTTGCTCTTTCATATGCTGTTGGAATATTATGGGGTTACTTCTCCGGAAAATTCATAGATCGGCATCAGGAGTGGGGTAAATTATACATTATACTGATGTCCCTTTTCGATTTCGTGATGTATTTGCTTATGTTTTATGCCCTCTATGCGGGAATTCCGGATCTCTATCTCGGTTCGGCACTGATTGGGAGCATAGGACCCTTTGTAGTTCCAGGGGCACTTTCATATGAACTGAAGGTTGTAGGAAAAGAGAACCGTGGGATGTATGGTTCCATTCAGAGAATAATGGTTGCAATATGCTTTATCTCAATAGGCGTTCCCCTTGCCTACCTTGTTTCATATAATTATCTTTACATGTGGTCGGTGGTTGTTATAGCCTCATTGATGAGCCTGATTTCAGCAATTCTCATCCCATCCAGATCAGTGACGGCAAAAATAATAGAATCATCAACCTGAACACGTATTTATAAAAATTTAATTGTGGAATTAAAGAATCAGAGGCCTATTTTTCCGGCCAGTTCCTTCCCTTTTGTAATGACAATTTTACAGGGTGTTGGAAGTTTTATGGATGCTTTCTTCAGAGCTTCCCGTACCCTCAATGCTCCATCCTGGTTGGATCTTGCAACCATAATAATATCATTGGCGTGTACTCGTGCCGCAGTTCCAACAGGTTTTCCAAAAGCTCCCCTCATGCCACTCGATATCCTATCCGCCCCTGCACCAGTTGCCATCTTATGCTCTCTTATGACCTGGTGTGGATAGGGCCTGATCTGCAGGTAGTATCCGTCAGCCCCCAGAGCCTCCATGAGTTTTCTATTGATTGAAATCCTGGCTGCCTCAAGTGCAGTGTGTCTGATCTGGCACGATTCCTCTGCAACGAGCATGAGCTCCACATCAAAGTCCTTCTTCTGGTTTCCCTGTACAAAAGTGGTGATCTTGGGATAAGGTACCCCTCCCATGAACTCTCTTCTTGTATAAGCTGGACCTGAAATTTTAGTGTACATTCTGGCTGGTTTTGTTACCATCGATATCCTAAGTGTAATTCTTACCCGTATAAAAATTGACCGATTGGATGCGGAAATGATAATACAGTACTCCACAACAAATTCGAATTCAATATAAAACCTGTTCCGCCAAGCATGTAATAAATTCACGGGTGCTATATGTTTCTTACTGGGGACTGAACATCTCCTGTGTAAATAATGTCACTGGAGGTTAAATATCTATTTCTGATATGTAAAAACTATATGCTTAATTGTCATACAGGTATATGGACAAGAAACCCATTATTGACGTCACACATATATCTTCAAGGGGTTCGTCCTTCAGGATAACTCTGCCAAAGAAAATAGTTAAAAGACTGAATCTTAAAGAGGACGATATAATAGCTTTTTTTGATGACGACGGCGTAAAGATTGACAAGATACAGTGAAGAGACCGGTTGGTTCATGGAACTGGAAAAATTTTTCACTGTATTTCTCTAGAATAGGTGAAACCTTGAAACCAACTCCAATTTTGAACGATTCTCACAGACTGCTATTCTCCAGCGCAATGTTCGCCTCGGGTTGGTTTGGCCTCAGTTTCAGTTTTCCTCTTCTTGCAACGTCATTCCACTATGGATATTCTTTCACCGGATTCCTGGGGCTAATGGGATCTGCACCTTTTCCGGTGATTTCATTTGTATATCTCAGGGCAAATTCAACAATGCTCCGTTACGGGAGGTTCATACCTTTTTTCATTCTTGCGATCCTTTCAGCCCTCTTTATCCTCTATTCCAGAAGCGGTTTCATAGAGATCATAGTGCTGGCCGACATATCCCAGGGATTCTGGTGGATATCAATGGAGATCTCACTGAATCTTATCTCTGGAAAAAATAATGCTGAAAAGTATTCTGTGGGCTGGGGGATACCGAACGCCATAATTCCAATCGTATCGGGTTTCATAATCCAGTATTTGGGATTTGATGCTCTTTTCGTAGTTGCAACTGCATTCTTTCTGCTTGGGCTATTCTTCATACCTTCGGTGCAGGTGGAGAAACTGCCAGAAAGATACAGTGGTGTGAAGAAAAGGTTTGTCATACCACTTATGTTTGCAGGGATCGTTGCAGGCTTTCTCTACTACGTTTTTGTTCCCATACTGAGAAATGAAGGGATTTCCTACAGTATCATAGGTTCCCTGGTGAGCGTATACGCAGTATCTTCTGCTGCGGGGTACATAATCCTTAATTTTATCAGAAATCTGAAGATTCAGAGCTACTCCATTATAAGTTCCCTGTTCCTGCTATCTGCGTTCTTTATAATTTATACCAGAAGTCCTGTTTTTCTTGTTTTAATACTTGTTATGGTGGGAATCGGGGCCTCTATAGCCATGTCAAAAATACTCTCCTACATATCGCAAACATCTTCTCCAAGAATCGGTGTGTTCTACTACGAAACATTCTTCGGAATTGGTTTCACAATAGGATCATTTGCACTGGGAACACTTTACCAGTACACAGGTCCGGAATATGTCTCCGCGCTCTTCCTGTTTCCTGTAATATATATTGTTTATGAAGCAGCAGGCTACCTCAAGGCATGATATGGTTCAGTGTGAGTAGGGTCCTTTCATGACCACATGCACATTGAAATCACCAACCGCATCAGGTTCCAGTGTTTCGTGGCACTGTGTACATTCCAGTTCCTGGTGGTCTTTCACATGGAATGTTACATTTCCACATGATGGACATGCGCTCCTTATCCAGAGCATATCTCCGGGAACACGGTTCTTTTTTGCGAATTCCTGTATACGTTCCTCCCGAGTCTGGTCCGTATCGGGGTTCTGTAAGAGTTTTGGTGCAGGCAAAAGCTGAGATATGGAGATTACGCCTATGAATGCAGTTACGAGAAGAAAGGCTGTGAAGATACCATCATAAACAGGGGTTGATGATAAGAACTCCGAGAATATGGATACAAATGAGATGATAAAATTTACAAGAAATGCCCTGAAAAATCCAGATTTAAGATAAATTATATTCAGTATGAAGAAAGTGAGGAGCGCGGATACAAATTCATAAAGGTTCCCTGAGAAGATTACCGATGGAACAACAGTTGCTATGACGATTACCAACACCTTGGTTCCATAGCTTCCAATATTCATTGATATGAAGCTTTTCCAGTTCAGGTTTCTTCTGACTGCAAGAATCATGGCAATCATCGCAGAAATTGGGATCAACTGGAAAAAGACAGCCTGGAAAAGAACTGATCCATCCATTACAAACCACTGGAAAAACAGTGGTTTCTTCAAAAATAGATCTGATGCTGAAGCTCCAGGTAGATCCACTGAAAACAGTGAAATGATGAGCTGTACAAGTACGGCTATTGAAAAAAGTCTGAAAAACAGGCGATTTCCTGATCTGCCGAAGGAGGGGTATTTGCCGGAAACAGGTGAAAACATGCTCCCTATGGAAATTATGATGAAAACGAAGGATGCAACGATCACCAGGACAGTTATGAACGGGGAGTTCACAATGTTCCCGAGGGCGTATTCTGATGTTGATATTGCGAGAATATGCCTGAAATGGGAGAGAACTGATGGAAATATATAGAGAAGAGTGAAGATTGCTACAACAAGATAGATTACGCCGAAATAATAGGAAATGATACCAACTATTTCATTGAAGTCCATCTTTGCCATTATCCTGTTCCCCCGGAATTAAATTTTACTTTGAAAGGAAAACGTTAAGGCGTTTGCTTATTTTTCCTTTAACCATTGTTGTCTTGAACTCAATCTTCCCTATTTCCCCAGTTCTCAGAACATCTGTTCCAAATTCTGCCTGTGGAGGAAGTCCCTGAATTTTCAAAACCCGTATTGGATCAAAATCAGGCACTCTTCCCTTGCAGATCTTCATCAATTCCTGATCCTCCGTGAAATTGGTCTTTGGCATATAATCAAAATTGACATCAAGGTTTTTCTCCACAAAGCTATTTGCCTCATCCTGCAGTTCACTCACCAGTGCTTCCGTGAGGTCCCCATCCATTTCAATGTCAACCCACGCCTGGTCATCATAAGTCTGGTTTATTCTTGTGGTTGCCCCATATTTCTTAAAGACTATTCCAGAAATGATCTTCAGTGCGGTCCTGAATCTCATATGTACATATCTGACGTCCCAGTCAATAATCTGGTGAACCTCCTTCCCCTTTATGCCATCAGGGAATGTATCATGGGACATCAGGTGCACATCTGTCCCATCATTCCATGTATCCACTATAACATACTCTTTGCCGTCGATTATGACCTTTCCACGGTCGTTAGGTTGCCCATCACCAGTTGGGTAAAACACTGATTTGTCCACAACCAAGTCGGTGAATTCAAAGAATTTCACTGTTCCCTTCCCTTCTTTCTGGTACTGGTCTTTAAGGTATAGAAGATCTGTTTGCATACCTACACGATTGCTTTTATATTTAATTAAGTTGCGTGAAACCATCCGGAACATGACCTCGTTCCATGCCAGTGATCTGAAAGTTCCATATTCTTCGCTGAATTCATCCTCAACCATTAAACATGGTTATATCTATTACAATTCAATTACAGATGGTGGACACCAAATACGAAGAATTTCTATATCAGCTTAAGAGGGAAGGAATCAAGCTCGATCTGTCAGTAACAGAGGAATTCGCAGAGATCCTGGGAAATCCGCAGAATAGCTTCAAGAGCATCCATGTAGCCGGAAGTAATGGAAAGGGATCTGTTTCCGCTTATATTTACAATATAATCAGGCAGAAATACAGGACTGGACTATATACCTCTCCTCATCTCATAAATTTTAACGAGAGAATAGTTGCGGGAAAAGAATCAATACCGGACAGCTATATTGATAAATTCCTGGAACTGCATAAAGATGAGATAGAGGAACTTTCAAAGTTCGATCGCAATCCTACATTTTTTGAGGTGACCACATTGATGGCGTTCAATTATTTCAAGGATGCTTCGTGCAAATATGCGGCTATTGAAGTTGGACTGGGTGGGAGGCTTGATTCCACAAATATCATAACTCCTCTCGTAAGTGTGATTGCACAGGTAGGATTTGAGCATGCAGACAAACTTGGAGGTTCACTTACAGCTATATCTTACGAGAAAGGGGGCATAATAAAGAAAGGAATCCCGGTAGTTCTGAGCGACAACAAGCCCGAGGTTGTCAGAACGCTGGTAAGCATAGCACAGAGACGAAATTCTCCCATATATACAGTTGACGGGAACACAAAGATTGTGGATCTGGAAATGTCCATGGATGGAAACCGTTTCACACTTGAGACTCCGGTCACCACATATAAAATAAAATCTGGAATGATAGGGCAGTTCCAGGTCAGGAATATAGCATGTGCGGTGCTGGCGGTGGAAAACTCAGGGATAAAGATAGGGAAGCACAATATTGAGAAGGGCATTTCTGAAACAAGATGGCCTGCGAGGATGGAAATCGTAAGGAGGGACCCCATGGTGATGGTCGATTCGGCACATAATCCTCCGGCTGCAGTTGCCATTTCAACAAGTTTGAGGAAAATTACGGACAGAAAACCCCTTCTTCTTGTTGGCATGCTTTCCGATAAAGATCCTTTTTCATTCTTAAGTGAGCTCAGGAAAATATCTGAAAATATAGTATTCACGACTCCGGAAGAGCCGATTAGATCAATTGATCCCGACAGGCTGAACAGGCTGTATGGGAATCTGTTTGAGAAAAGCAGATCAATAAAAGACCCGGGTGAAGCATATGATTACTGTCTTGGAAAATCCGAATTTATACTGGTCACAGGTTCTATGTACCTTGTAGGGCTTATTAAGAAGATAGAAAAATCTCCGGTGATTCCATATGAGCCAGATTAAGCTTTTGGTCATGTATTTGATCCTGCATACGATTCAAAAAATATTTAGTACTCCTACAACCTATTGATATTTCGCTGGTATTTTACATGAATCCGTTCGAAAAATATTCCGTTGAAATGACCAATAATGCGCTTGATCTGACAGTTCTTGAGGGTTCATACCTGCCGGAGATTTTTCCACACAGGGAAAGGGAGATAGACCTTATGGTGAGGACTCTGAGCAGTGTCTTCCATAATAGCAGACCATCAAATCTGCTCATATATGGAAAAACGGGTACAGGAAAGACCTCCACCACAACATATGTCACAAAAATGCTCAAGGAAAAAGACCCGGTTGGAATAGAGATCTTTCACGTAAACTGCCAGGTTTTTGATTCCCCGTACTCCATCCTCGTTGAAATCGCAAACGCAATACCCCAGGAAAATGAGGATAAAATACCTGGACTGGGATGGCCCATGGACAGGATATATTCTGAACTGTTGAGGCGGATGAACCGTTCCAGAAGATTCATGATAGTTGTTCTTGACGAGATAGACAAGATCATAAAAAAGAACGGCCCAGATTCTCTGTACGTGATATTGAAACTCAGTGATGATTCCGTAATGACGAGAACTTCATTCATCGGCATAACAAATGACACGGGCTTTCTGGAATCACTGGATGCAAGAGTCCGAAGCAGGCTGAACCAGGAAAGCATAATGTTTCCTCCCTACAATGCATCAGAATTGAGGGATATACTTAAATTCAGGATAAGCAACATATCGGAACTGA